>JADFXK010000004.1 GCA_015233625.1 Deltaproteobacteria bacterium
AGATACAGCGGCAGGTCAGACACCTGTTGTATTGTCTCCACCAAGAAAACCATCTTTTCTGCACCTTGACGAGGTAAAGGGCCGGAGTTAACGTCAATGGCTTCGGCTCCGGCAGCCTCGAGTTGCTTAACCAGGTTTTGGATCGGAGTAGAATCCATGTCGGTTAAAGCTTGTTCAATAACCCGGTTGGTGACCTGGAGATTGTCCGCGACCAGTATCATATGGTTCCCCTGTTCGGAAATGATGGGTAAAATTTGGGTGAAGTTAGTCTTACCACTTCTGATGGCTTTGGAGTATAGTTCTACACGGTCTTTTTGCCTTGGCTAAAAGTAATTGAGGAAACTTCGGCTTCGTGGCTGACAGGACAATCGGGCCCAGGGTAGGGCGAATGTATGCCCCGCCTTTTATAAACCTATGTTTACCGGACTGACAACTATTTTCAAACACAAGAAAGGAGAAAGAACGATGAACAGACTAGCAGGTGTCATTATGGCCCTCGTTGTGCTGGCGCTTCCCTCCCTCGCGTTGGCGTCCACCTGGACTATCGATCCGGTTCATTCCAATATCCAGTTCAAGATACGCCACCTGATGATCTCCAACGTCAAAGGTGTGTTCGGCAAAGTCCAGGGTGTCATCAATCTTGATGACAAGGACATTACAAAATCCAATCTGACGGTCACTATCGATACCGCTTCAATCTCCACCGGGGTGGGTAAGCGCGATGAAGACCTGAGGAGCGCCAATTTTTTCGATGTGGCCAAATTCCCAACCATGACCTTTGTGTCGAAAAAAGTTATGAAAAGTGCCATGGGAAAATTAAAGGTAATCGGTGACCTGACCATCCGGGGAATTGCCCGCGAGGTCGTCCTCGACGTGGAAGAGTTCTCGAATGAAATTAAAGATCCCTGGGGCGGGATCAGGCGGGGTACTTCTGCTGACACGAAGATCAACCGTAGCGACTTTGGGATGACCTGGAACAAGCCGATGGAGTCCGGCGGGGTGATGATCGGGAATGACGTATTCATCACGCTGGAAGTAGAGATGGTCAAGGACCAGACGAAGAAATGATTGTCTAGATCGTTTTAAGTTTCTCTTTGGCCAATTCTTCAGCCGAACTCATAATCTCCTCAAACTCGGCTTCGGACAAACCTGCCCCCAGGGCAACCACCCTGGCGAAAGCTCGATCAATTAGGTCGCCGGGAGCATGACTATCGGTATTGATCAGGAGCCTGGCCCGATGAATTCTGGCCAGGCTCGCCACTCGGCCATTGCCCAGGCTATGTCCTCCCCGCGCAGTAATCTCCAGATGGACCCCATTCCGGGCTGCCAATTGAACCTCTTCCGCGGTGATAAGCCCGGGATGGGCCAGGATGTCCACGCTACATTCAATGGCCGCCCGATTTGTTCCCGGTGCCACCGGTTCGACCGGAGATTCGCCGTGGACGACCACCAGGGCGGCGCCCAATTCTCTGGCTTGCCTTGATAGTTCGGCAATCATGGCCGGAGGGACATGGGTTAGCTCTACACCAGGTATGACTCGAATATTGCAGTGGCGGTTGGCTGCCTGAGCCGCCTGGGTAATCCGGGGAATAATATGATCCAGATTGGCAGGATCTGCGTGATCGGTAATGGCCAGATACCGAATGCCCTTAACCTCCGCCCGCCGAATCAATTCCATCGGCCCGAGGACGCCGTCGCTGAAGAAACTATGTGTATGTAGATCAATCATGTTAGTCCCAAGGATTCGAGTAAAGACTGCACAGGAGATTGCAGGAGTGAAGTCCTGAATCAGGCAATCGGGCGCATGTCGAGATCACAGTTGGTTGAGCATATCTTTCCATGAGCCATGAGATAATTCGAGGAGGTGGGGAAGGCAGGCGGTAAAGACACGGTCACCCGTGGCGACACCTCTTTATAGGTGAATTTTTACATCTTGTATTTCCCGAAATCTTCCGGTGACAGGCTTTCAAGTATTTCCGTCCACTTCTTAGCTTCTTCGGTCTTGATCTCTTCTTTGGCCGACATGTCAATACTTCGTGACTTCATAATCACTTGCTCCGTCACGTAGATCGGCGCGTCGGACCTCAGGGCCAGGGCTATCGCATCGGAAGGCCGGGCGTCTATCGAGACCTCATGGCCATTCACCATAAGATAAATCGAGGCGTAAAATGTATTTTCTTTGAGGTCACAGACTTCAATCCGGGAAACATCAACCTGGAAGTAATCAAGGACATTTTTAAGTAAATCGTGGGTCATCGGCCTGGAAAACTTTATTTTTTCGAGTTCACTGGCAATGGCCGTAGCCTCCAGCAGGCCGATCCAAATGGGCACCGAAATGTCTCCCCCGTCTTCCTTTAAAATGACTATGGGACTGTTGGTAAAAGGATCTATATTTAATGCGGATACAACCATTTTGATCATTTGGACTACTCCCGTCGGCGATAGGCGTTGTTGCACTTGCTTGAAGCATACTCCGACCATTATGGCTGAGTCAACAATTTTCTAAAAAACTATTGATAACATTTCCGGGGATTGGCCTCTTGGCGGATCGGCTCTAAGTCGGTCGATTTAAAAGCCCAAGTCCACAGGACGCCAGATTTGGCGCATAGGACACAGAGGTTTTCTTGCGGTTATATAATTCGGTACCGGGCCACCGGGGTTAACTTCAATCGACCTGCCTCCCCAACAGCGAGTTGGGTCTGCCTTCCAAAATTTTAACCATCGCGGTCTGTCCGACCAGTTCTGGGGGGCCCATGAAGTTAACGACTTTATTGGATCGGGTTCGGCCTTGCAGCATCGAGTCAGATTTTTTGCTTCGAGCTTCGACCAATACCTCCACCTCACCGCCTTCCAACGCCTGATTCTTTTCCAGGGTGATTTCTTTTTGACGGTCTTGCAGGACAGCTAGACGTCGAGCCGACTCTTCAAAGGGGACTTTATCCGGCAGACGGGTCGCCTTTGTCCCAGGTCGATCGGAATAGCGGAATGAAAAGAGGCTGTCGAAGCGAACTTCCTCGATTAAAGCCATGCTGGCGTCAAATTCCGCCGCCGTTTCAGTGGGAAAACCCACGATCACGTCGGACGTGACGGCCAAGGCCGGGAATTGCCGGCGGAGCGTTTTGATAAGGTTTAAGTACCATTCGATGGTGTAGTTTCGGTTCATCATCCGCAATATCCGGTCCGATCCGGTCTGGACAGGGAGATGGATGTGCTCGCACAAGGTCTTCAGCGTGCCATAGGTGGCGATGAGCTCAGGCGAAAGATCCTTGGGGTGAGACGTCGTAAATCTCAGCCGAACCAGGTTGGGGACCGCGTCCACCCGTTTAAGTAGTTCTGGAAAGGAGGGTGAATCCGGTTGCCCCACACCGTAGGAGTTGACATTTTGGCCGAGTAGCGTCACCTCCGCCACACCTGATGCGGCCAGACCAGTCACCTCATCTAGGATGTCCTGGCTGGGGCGGCTGATTTCCCGGCCCCGGACGTAGGGGACGATACAATAAGTGCAGAAATTGTTGCACCCCTGCATGATGGTCACGGTCGCTTTGATCCTGGGGCGGGCGGTTTCGATCGTCGCGGGCGGTGGAAATGAATAATGGAAATCCGTGTCGACCACTCTTTCTCCTTTGACCAGGATTCGAGTGATCAGGTCCGGCAAGCGGTAGATGCCATGGGTGCCGAACACCAGGTCTAGATGAGGAACTCTTTTAAGTAACCGGATACCCTCTTGCTGAGCTACGCATCCGCCCACGCCGATAATCAGTTCCGGTTTTTGTTCCTTTAAATGGTGTAACCGACCCAGGAAACTATATACCTTTTGTTGAGCCTTGTCTCTGATGCTGCAAGTATTTAGCAAAATCAAGTCGGCCAATTCCATGTTGGGCGTAAGGTCATACCCTGACTCGTGAAGAACAAGGGCCATCTTCTCTGAGTCATACTCGTTCATTTGACAGCCAAAAGTGGCGATGTATAGTTTTTTTTCAGCAAGCATAAATGAATTACCCGGAGGTGCCGGTGGCGGCTATCTTTATCAGCGGTTTATTCCCAAAAGTTGCATCTTGGGCTCAGGTAGACGGACCGCAAGAATAGGCCTTCGCAAGAAGACGCAATTGTTGTGGGGTCAGAGGGCCGGCCGGGCCCTGGTATTCTTGTCTCAGAATCTATTGTTTTATCGGGGTGGGGCTTCAGATCAAGTCATCAGTTGACTGAAGCAGATGACGGCAGGAAATTCTTCCGTCACTTCATCTGGGCCGTCAAAATTGTTCCGGGCCTTGTGAAAAACGTGATCAAGTCCCCAGGCCCGGGCGGTTCTGAGTACTTCGAGATCGTCATCCACAAACATGGTCCGGCTAGTGGAAAACCCGACCTGTTTCTTGATCCCGTCCCAAAACCGTGGATCTTCTTTGGGATAACCAATATCAGAAGAGGAGATCATGGAGTGAAAATAACGGTCCAACCCGGTTCGGGCCATTTTGATGGCAATGGTTTTGGGATGGGCGTTGGTCGCTAAGTGGAGGCTCTTGTTTAGAGACAGCACGTAGTCCAAGAATTCAGTCACACCGGGCAAAACCGCCACTCGGTGGCTGAACCGGTTCTTTAGTTCGACTATGTCCAGTCCCAAGGTTCTGCTCCAGAAATCAATATCGGTCCAGTTCAGGGTCTTTTCTTGTGACTTATACAAGGAAAACAACTGGTCCTGGGCTTCATCCGAGGACAGACCGTTTTTGGCCGCGTACTCACGGGGTACGGCCTTCATCCAGAAATAATTGTCAAAATTTTTGTCAAGGAGCGTCCCGTCCAGGTCCAACAGAACACACTCCAGGTCATCCCAAGTAACCATAGGTCTAATTATCCTTTTGTCGTCAATGTCAACCGGCAGGCTGCTGCTTCAGACCGGCAATCCATCGAGTCGTGGCTTGTGGAGTTTTGAGAAAATATTATTTTATAAATAAAATATCACGTTCGGGAGAAAATAGCAAGACGGCTGGAGCTAATTGTGGCCGTCCGTTGGCTGAAAAGTTGGTCATAAGAGATTGGAGATGCTTTAGAAACAGGTTATGAACAAGTTTTCTACGTCCAAACAAGAGGAAGAAAAAATTGTAACCTGGTCGACGTGGTTCAACCGGGGTGATGCCGGATAGGCGGCCGTTCGGTTGCATTTAGACGAAAGTCGACTGCTGATAGTTGATGGGGTGCCAATTTTTGTCACCGAGGGACAAAAATAAGTCATCAGGGACGAAGATAATTGAATGTTGGCAACTGATGCCGAGGTAGCTGACAACTTAGTTATCACCCTGATATACATCATAAAATCAGATACCCCCCCGGCCGTCGTGGCCGGATACGGTCAGGATATGACAACTACTTGACAAATCTGTAAATTTGAGTATATATGAATAAGTGGGTGGTCTCCTGGATGAACCGGATGTCGATTCCTGGTATCGGCCGCGGGCTACCCCAAATTGAATCTTCCGGTCCCATCGGCCCCACTCGGAATAAAGAGGCTTTATCAATCTGTTATTGAACAGACAACGGGCAGTCTCGTTTCTTTCTTTGTATGGCATTATAATTGCATCAATTTTCCGGATGGCCCAGGTCTGACCTATTCAAAAGCTAAACCTGGATTGATTAGATCGTGCAGTGTTAAGCCACAGGCCAGCGTGGCTTGGGGCTAGATCAAATTTGAGCTATCCGGAGTAATGACTGATTGATGCATGGTGTTAATCCGAAGTTTATTGGACCATCCCTTCTTTCCTGTCCATAAAACAGGATGTCTTGGGTCTGGGTATGAATGCACTGCTAGAGCGGATTACTGATCCTCAGGCTGTCAATGAGGCCGGCCTGGGTTTTTTGTTTGAGTGGCTGGTTGGTCGATATGGCGCAACTGAAGCCAAGGTTCGCCGAGAACTCGGCGCGAAGAATTTAAACCTGGAAGATCAGACCCTGCTCCTAGCCGCGACCAAATCTTGGTATAAGTACGATTATCCCTTATCTCTCCCGCAGGCCAGGAATATTATCCAGCTAGCCTCCATTAACCGCCGCAAGTTTCCACTATACCGGTTGATCCACTCTAACTCTTTCTTACTGATTAAGACCACCTGGCTCCTGGAGCACTCACCCTATTTCTTAATGCTGGGTGATCAAACCAAAGAAGACCATGATCGGTTCATCCTCGATTTCAGTAGCAAGTATGATCGGCAATTCCTGAGACGGGTCCATGAATTGGACCGCCTGACTCCCCAGACCGAACCCTTTCAACTCCTCTGTGCCGGGTTTTGGGAAAACCGCTTCTGGGACCCCCTGGATCAGATCCTGGACGTATACTACCGGAACATCAGAGGCATTGAATTGTCTTTTGATTTCCATCCATTTAACGCGACCAGATTGTTGCCGGAGGAGCTTTCACCTTCCCGCAGGGCTTTGATTCGGAGCCTGGTGGACCGGGCCGGAGTAGTTTTGTCTATCCATTCGCCCATCGTCGGGCCCTATTTCCCCAAGCCGAATCCCCGCCAAGGAAAGCAACATTTTGCCAATCCCGGAAAAAAATTAAACCTGATCAAAGAGACTATCCAGTTGGGTCTGGACATCAAGGCCAAGACCGTCGTGGTCCACGCGGTCGATTTGGATCAAGACCAGAATATGGCCGAGTTGGTCAAGTACGCGACTCGGGGAGCGATCCACGTTACTTTCGAAAATTATTGTGATACTAAGGATAAACAGACGACTCAAAGGTATCTGGACTTCATCTCCAGGATAAAATCCCATTTGACCGAGGAGGAGGCGAAGAACAATTTCGGCCTCACCTTTGACAGTGGCCACATCAATATTGAGGGCGAAGATCCGGTAAAGGCCGCGGTGCGGGTTGGAAGGTGGGTGGTTCAAAACAAGGTTTTTCTCCATGTGCATGCCACGGATAACTATGGTCAGTTGCTCTATTCGCCACCCAATTTCAGCGCCGACGTTCACAGCAACGTGGCCGGAAAAGGGATCAACAATGAAATGATCATTAAGATTTTCCGGTCTATGGGCCTTGATATGGAGGTGGTGGCCGAACAGATTCAACCTCTCTCCAAAGAGGATATTCGAGTCATTGATCAGGCCAAAAGATGTCGGCTGGATCTTCCGTTCGAGCAGTTGGTATCCCGAGGTCGGGAACGTCTGGCTGATACGCGACCGGGAAATATGATCCAAGCAGAGGAAAAACAAGAAGATGCTTATCTGTTCATGGTCGGTCTGGATGGAGAGCAAGCCTTGCGGGAACATTTGATTCTAAGGCGGATCCAGGAGAAAAAGTATCTGTCGACGGAACAAGCTAAACAGGCATCAATTGACTTAATGAAAATGCCTCTGGAGAGCCGCGCCAACATCATCGAATACTTAGACGAATTCTTGTACCCCATCCATTGGGAAACCGGGGTGGCGGAAAAACGTGAAATAGACCTGATCTGTCAAAATATCAGCGGCGCCTTATTCGGCGCTATCAACAATGAACACCTGTCGAGAATCTTTTCCAAGACCAAGACCTTTGCCAAAGGCGAGGTTATCTGTCGGCAAGGCACTGTCGGCGAGGAGATGTATTTCATCAAGGTCGGCCGGGTACGGGTGGTGGTCGACGAAGTGGACATGGCCCAGTTGGGGGTAGGGGAACTGTTTGGAGAGATTAGCCTGTTTTATAATATTGCCCGGACCGCGTCGGTGGTGGCCGACCAGGACGAGACCTTAATCGGGGTATTGTCCAGACGAGCATTTGAAAAGATGATGGAGGAAGAGAGTGACCACGTTCGGTCCCTGATCTATCGACTCTATCTTTTTCTACCCCAGAGATTGCGGAATCTGAACGAAAAATACAAGTCGGCGGTGGCAACCTTGAGACAACTCTTTGGGCACAACCTGTCAGAACAGGAGTTGCTGGAAAACGCCGAAAATGATATGAATCTTTTTAAAGTCTTGCCTGCCGATATTTTGGGTCAGGATCTCGACCGGTTGTTTAGTCATAAAAAGGTTTTTCCGGCCGGAACGGCAGTCTTCCGCCAGGGGGAAAGTGGAGACGGCGCTTATCTGGTCGAAAGTGGCCGCCTGGCCGTGATCGGGACGTGCAACGAAGAAGAGATACACTTAGGTGACATAAAAGAAAATGAAATATTTGGAGAAATGTCCCTGATTGATCACAAACCCCGCTCAGCCACGGTGACTGCCATTATTGACACGCGGGTGAAGTTTTTACCTCGGCAGGAATTCGCCCTGTTGATGGACGAGAAGTCCAGTTTGACTTTTAGATTTATGTCCTCCATCAGCCTGAATATGTTTCGGCATATTCAACGCCTCGATTCCGGTTATGCCAAACTTAAGACCAGCTTCTTGAATAGCCCGACTCACTGATATGATTAATCATAAGCGATTTACCACGGCTTGCCACCTCTGGTCATGGTCATGACCATCCCTATCCGACGATCTCGCGTCACAGGCAATGGGGCAGAACATAGACTACCCCGTTGTCTTCATCTGAGAGCCGGCCGCTCCCGATGAATTCCTGTCTTTAATCTCTGATCAAATTTTACTGAATAACCCAAAAGAGATGCTCTCTGGCACCTTCAGCCTGAGAGCTGGTGAAAGGCCTTGAAATATGGACAACTTTACGAACGAAATAAACAGCACCACCGAATTGTTCAAACAGGGGTTCTCTTGAGCCCAGGCGGTGTTCGCCGGATTCGGTGAACGTTACCATCTGGATAAAGAGATCGCCTTGAAGTTGGGTCGGGGATTTGGCGCCGGGATGGGCCTGGGTCTAACTTGTGGGGCGGTCATCGGGGCTGGCCTGGTCTTGGGGTCGGCCGGCGGGGAAATCGAGGAAAATGATCGCCAGGCCAGATACAGGTGCTATGATGCGATTAAGGACTTTATTTCTCGTTTTGAGGCCCGGTACGGGACGATCAGGTGTAATGATTTGTTAGGCGTAGACATGAGCACCGAAGAAGGGCGAAAGGAAGCCCAAGAAAAGAATCTGTTCGCCACGGTTTGTTATGAAATCGTCCAGAACTCCGCCCAGATCTTAGCTGACCTGATGCAACCAGAATCAAATGCAGCCCTTACCCGCCGGTTTTGACACGCGCTCCAGTGTGGCCAGACGATATTACCGTTTATAGACGAAAGCTATGGCCTGACGCCGGATTGATTGATAATAACTATTGGAACTATCCTTCAGTATGTGGTAGTCACGATAAGAAGAAAGAAGACAGCCAGACCTGGCCTGATTACCTGGGTGCGATTGGTCTCCCATGACGGAAGAAAATGAAGGGCTTGATTTAGAGACCAATGGCCACCATCTCCAGATTTTATCAAAATTGATCCAGGTCTGGCATCTATGAAATCATAACCCGTCAGCATACGGATCGAGGTTACCTATGCAGGATGTGATCGACTGTCGGGGGTTTGCCTGCCCGCAACCCGTGCTTGAGACGAAGGCTCGTTTAGAGACAACCGACCTGGCCGCCTTTACCGTGATCCTGGACAATGAAGCCGCCAGAAACAATGTCAGCAGGTTCGTGATTAGTCAGGGACACAAAATTGAAGAAGAAGTAGGAGAGGGGATCTATCGACTTCGGGTGATTCGGATAGGGACCCCTGGGCGGACGACCGAATCGTCCCTAACCCCCTGTGCCGCCCCCCAGGAGCCGGTTCTGGTTATTAAGATTCCATCGGATAAAATGGGGCACGGGGACGATGAGCTGGGCGCAATCCTGTTGCGGGCTTTTGTCAAAACCATTAAGGATGTCACCCCCCGGCCCAAATGTCTGGTCATGTTCAATTCCGGGGTAAAATTGGCCGCCGTCGGTTCGGATGTCTTGGCGGCCTTGCAGGACCTGGAAAAAGCCGGCACTGAGATTCTGGTCTGCGGCACTTGCCTGGACTTTTATCAGCTAAAAACTCAGCTCCAGGCCGGCCGGGTCTCCAATATGTTTGAAATAATGTCCGCGATGGCTCAGGCTGATCGGGTAGTCAGTCCATGATCTACTTTGACAACGCGGCCACCTCGTTTCCCAAGCCGCCTACCGTCATCCAGGCTATGACCGAATTTATGGGCACAACCAGCGCCAGCCCGGGCCGTTCTGGTCACCGCATGGCCCTGGAGGCTAGCCGCGTCGTGTTTGAAACCAGGGAAACCTTAGCCGAGCTGTTCAACGTCGCGGATTCAAGCCGGATTATTTTTACGCTCAATGTCACCTGGGCTCTTAACCTGGTGTTTAACGGCCTGCTGAGACACCAAGATCATGTGGTGACCACGTCGTTGGAACATAATTCGGTCATGCGTCCGTTGACCCGACTGGTCAAGCACCGGGGAATAGATTTGACCGTGGTTCCGGCCGGCCCTGATGGAACTGTGGATCCGGCCCAAATTGCCCTGGCTTTGACCCCACGCACCCGGTTAATTGTCATCAACCATGCCTCCAATGTCACCGGCAGTATTGCCCCAATCAGGGCCATCAGCCAGATTAAGGGGCAGGCCCTGCTGGCCGTTGACGCGGCTCAATCCGCGGGTAGTATCCCCATCGACATGAACCAGTTGGGGATTGACCTGCTGGCTTTCACTGGTCACAAGGCTTTGCTCGGTCCCACCGGTACCGGTGGAATCTGCCTGGGGCCGGGGATTAATTTGGAGCCGCTGGTCACCGGCGGCACCGGTAGCAGATCTGAAGAAGAGGACCATCCTGATTTTTTCCCGGATTGTCTGGAGGCTGGGACGCCCAACACGATCGGCCTGGCTGGCCTGCGAGCCGGGGTTGATTTCATCCGGCACACCGGCCAGGAGAAGATCAGAGAGCATGAGCAGGCCCTGACCCGACGTCTGATGGAAGGTCTGGCCGAGATTCCAGAAGTAACGGTTCATGGCCCGGTTGATCCCGTGGCTAAGGTTCCGCTGGTGTCCATCACCGTGGCTGGTTGGCCGGTCGATGAGATTTGTCTTAGATTAGACCGTGACTTTGGGGTGGCAACTCGGGGCGGGCTGCATTGCGCTCCTCGGGCGCACCGGACCATCGAGACCTTTCCCCACGGAACGATTCGATTGTCCCTTAGTTTCTTTAACACTTTTGATGAGATCGACGTGGTTCTGGCCGCCTTGCGGCAAATCGCATCCCATCGTCAAACCTACCGGTAATTCCAACCATGTCTCCTACCTGCGTAGCTATCCTGGATTCAATTCATTATATCCTCAAAGCCGAAAAAATCCTTAAGGCTAAAGAAATGCCCCATGAGATCGTCCCTGTGCCGCGGGAAATCAGTTCCGATTGCGGCATGGCCATTCTATTCGACTGTGCCCTGCTCACGGAACTTCGTCGCATTCTGTCTGAAACCGGTATTCGGATCAGGGGAGTTTATCGGAGCCCCAGGTCGGCTCAAGATGGGGAGCGGAATGGCTCCAGCTATGTTCCTTTGATTAAGCGCCAGGACGGACTCTCCTGATTATCCGGACGATTACCATCAAGAGTCTATGGATGGTCATAAGATTCAAAAAGCTCTTGACATTTCCTGGTGAAAATCTAATAAGAAGGGTATCCGGGATGATGCGGATTTCATAAACGTAGCTGTAAATTGAGGCTGTGATGAGCCGTGTCCTTTACATCTGCCATGATAACCCTAATCCTTCGGGTGGCATCCGGGTCCTTTACCGGCACGTGGAGGAACTTAATCGCGCCGGATTTAAGGCCGCGGTGGTCCACTTCCAACCCGATTTTACGCCGTCATGGTTTTCCCACCATGTCCCGGTTATCAATGTCTCGCAGAAATTAGATCTCTTTCATGACGATTGGATCGTCATTCCTGAGGACCATACCCAGGCCCTTAACTCCTTTTCCCAGGTCCCATGCCGCAAGGTGATTTTTTGTCAGAACCATTTTTATGTCTTTAATTCTTTACCTCCAGAAAAGACCTGGCTCGACTTCGGGGTGTCTGAAGTCATGGTCAGTTCGGTGGAGATACTTAAGTTCGTCAAGAATGTGTTTAATCTTGAGGCTACCCTGGTCCCGGTGGGGATTGACCCTGAGCTTTTTTTCCCAATTCAGGAGGAGCGGAATCCGGCCGTGGCCTTCATGCCGCGCAAAGGAGTTTGGGCTGTCCGAACAGTTATGGGCATCCTGTGGCATCGGGCGCCCCAATTGAGATCCGTCAAATGGGTGCCGATTGATGGCATGACGGAAGATGAAGCAGCCCGGGCCATGCGGCAATGTGCCGTGTTTATGTCTACCGGAGTCCTGGAAGGATTCGGACTTCCGCCCATTGAGGCCATGGCCAGCGGGTGCATCGTCGTCGGCTTTACCGGCGGCGGCGGCCGAGAGTACGCCCATGACGGAAACGGTTTTTGGTGCCCTGACCAGGACCCCTTCGCCTTAGCCGACAGGTTGGAACACATCTTGACGTTGATTTTGGATAACCCGTCTTCTCCGCACCTGGAATCCGTGCGGCAGGCGGGCTTTGAAACAGCCCGGCGCTATAGCCTGGAGGCGCAACGCCAGCGTCTGCTTGAATTCTGGGCGCCACGGTTATCTTGAGTCTATCCGGTTTGTTGACGTGGTGGTCGGCGGAGACCATGGCCGGCACCGAGCTTTGAGATTTGACGAAGGAGATTTTTGAATGCAGAATTCTTATTATGCCGACTTACCAGTCTTGGTCACCGGCGGGTTGGGTTTTTTGGGCAGTAATTTGATCTTGGAGTTGGTCCGGCTCGGGGCCAGAGTGACGGTGCTCGACGCCATGTTACCGCTGTATGGCGGTAATTTTTTTAACCTGGAGCCAGTCAAGAACCAGGTGGAAGTGGTCCTGGGAGATATCCGCGATGAGGAAAAGGTGAAGTCATGTCTCAAGGGCCAGAAACTTGTTTTTCACATTGCCGGCCAGACCTCTCATGTGGATAGCATGACCGACCCGCTTCTGGATATCGACATCAATTGCCGGGGGAATATGATTTTTCTTTTGGCCTGCCTGGAGGAATGCCCTGATGCCCGGATCGTCTATGCCGGGACGCGAGGGCAATACGGCAAACTTAAGTATACGCCGGTGGATGAGGAACATTCGATGGATCCCTCCGACATTTACGGAATCAATAAAATGGCCGGGGAAAAATACTTTCTGCTGTTGGGGCAGAAACGAGGGATGGCCGTGACCTCATTACGGATAAATAACACTTACGGACCCCGGCATCAAATGAAACACGGGAAATATGGTATCCTTAACTGGTTCATCAGGTTGGCCATGGATGGACAGGCTCTTCCGGTTTTCGGCGAGGGAAGCCAGTTACGTGACTATAATTATGTCGATGATGTCACCGCCGCTTTTCTGCTGGCCGGCGAAAGGGAAGAAGCGGTCGGCGAAGTGTTTAATCTGGGCTGTGGTGAACCGGTGACTTTTCACCGGATGGTGGAAATGATCGTGGCTCACGCCGATTCCGGGACCATTAAAACCGTTCCCTGGCCGGAAGAGCGGAAGCAGATCGAAGTCGGGGATTATGTGGCTGATTTTTCTAAGATCGAGCGTCTCCTGGGCTGGCGGCCCCAGGCTTCCCTGATGCAAGGGCTGGACAAGACAATCGCCTACTATCGTGAATACAAAGGGCACTACTGGTCACCCCTAGAACGTTGAGGATGTGTTTATGAAGTTCCTTATAACCGGAGGCTGCGGATTTATTGGGGCCAATTTCATCCGGTATGTCCTAAATAAATATGCAGATTACCAGGTTGTGAATCTGGATAAATTGACCTACGCCGGAAATCTGGAGAACCTCGCCGGACTGGAGGAGGAATCGGGTGGCCGCTACGCTTTCATCAGGGGTGATATCCGTGACGCCGCCCTGGTCGCAGAATTGTTAAGCCGAGACATAGACGTAGTGGTCAATTTCGCCGCGGAGTCCCATGTGGACCGGAGCATCGAAGACGCTTCCGTCTTTGTCCGGACCAATGTGGAAGGAACCCAGGTGTTGCTGGAAGCCGCGCGGAAAAGCGGGGTGGGACTGTATGTCCAGATTTCCACAGATGAAGTCTACGGCTCCCTTGGCCCATCCGGCGCCTTTTCCGAAAAAACGCCATTAGATCCCAGAAGCCCGTACTCGGCCAGCAAGGCCGCGGCCGATCTGTTGGTTCAGGCCTATGCCCACACTTACGGGCTTCCGGTATTGATTACAAGGTGTTCAAATAATTATGGACCATTTCAATTCCCGGAAAAGCTCATTCCGCTAATGCTGACTAACGCCTTAGAAGGGCTGCCCTTACCGGTTTACGGGGATGGGCTGAATGTTCGGGATTGGATCTACGTGGGCGATCACTGCCGCGGCGTGGACTTGATTATCCATCATGGGACCAAAGGTGAAGTCTACAATTTAGGTGGGGCCTGTGAATTGACCAATCTAGATCTGGTCGGGGCCCTTTTGCTGGAACTGGCGATTCAGAAGGGGCACCGGCCGGGGTGCTATGACGGATTGATTAAGTTCGTTACCGACAGACTCGGTCATGACCGGCGTTATGCCATGGATTTTACAAAAATTCAGACAGAATTGGGGTGGACCCCCGGCTACACTTTGGCCCAGGGGATGAAAGAAACCGTGGCCTGGTATCTTCAAAACGAGGCCTGGTGGAGGCGGATCAAGACGGGGGAGTACCTCGATTACTATCAACGGATGTACGCCGGCAGGTGACGGGTCCGATTATGGATGATAGCGAATCCAACATTATTATAGATAACGTACTGGAAAGTATGAGTGACGGCCTGATTGTCATCCTGCCCGACGGGACTATTCCCGTGGTCAACGAGGCCGCATTAAATATCCTGGGCCACCGGCGCGAGGAGTATGCCAACGCAGGTTGGGGAGAAATTTTCCTCAGCTCGGGGGATAATCTTGAGTTCAATCAAGTCCTGATTGATGTCATTTACGACAGGAAGCTAAATTACTATAAGGAAACATTGTACGTTACACCACAGGGCCAAATCAAACACCTGGGTATCACCACCTCCTACCTGCGGGATCTGAGTAGCCGGAATCAGCACATTGGGATTGTTCTGCTGATTAAAGACGTGACCGAACTGGTGGAATTACGCCGGGAAGAACAGGCCTACGCGGAAGAACTGCGGTTACTGGACAAGGAGCGAATCGAGAACCTGAATCAAATCGCCATGAGCGTGGCTCATGAAATAAGAAATCCGGCCGCCTCCATCGGAGGATTTGCGAATTTGATGTTGCGGAAGTTGCCGCCCGACGGCCCTTACCGGGCTTACCTGGAGAATATTCTGGCCGGGTCTAAGCGGTTGGAGCAAATCGTCCGGTTGGTGGGTGAATATGCCGAAATTTCGAAACCGCGACCGACTCTGATCCTGCTTGAAGACCTGGTCAAGGCCTCGGTCTTGGAGCTTTATGGCTGGCCGGAGATCGGGTCCAAGATTGCCCTGGTTGTTATGGTGGATGAAGGCGCCGAAGTTTATGCCGACCAGCAGTTGATGTTGCGGGTGTTAGGCATCCTGTTTCAGAATGCCTGGGAGGCCATGCCCCAGGGCGGGACGATCACTATCGAGGGCAAGAGAATCGACAAAAAGTCCACTCTGTCTGTTACCGATACCGGGGTGGGGATCAAACAAGGTGATATTCCATTTATTTTCAATCCATTCTTTAGCACCAGGCCGCTCTCGGTGGGTATGGGCCTGACCATCGCCCGAAAAATTATCTTTGACCACAAAGGGTCGATCAATCTAGAGAGCCGGCCTAATCAGGGCACTTCCGTGATCATCACCCTCCCGGCCACCCCACCGGTCAGCGACCAGGAATGATTAATTCTGTCTCCTAAGCCTCAAAAATTTTTCCATATATTTGAAATCAACATTTACATCAACCTCGGCCAAACCCTTCTTGATCAAATGGGCATTAACAAATGTTCTATTCTTCAGGTAGACATATCCCATATCAGAACCATTTGTGTCGCCCGGCTCAGGTTCATGTTTCAGGTATACTTTTTTGCCTTTCACCTTTTCCGTCAAGAATTTAATGGCTTTTTCGCGAGTCTCAGGGTTCTCAGCCAAGCCGATTAATTTTACTTTAAAGTGACTGCCGCCGTCATTCAACAATAACACCGTAGGTGAAATAATCTCAGATACCATGAAGTATTCATGGCTGGCCGAAGAGTTGCGGTCAACTTTAGAACCGAAATTGAGTCTCTTCGGATCCACCTTCTTGTCAAACTTGATCGGATCAACGAAGGTATATGGTAATTTCTTGATGTCGTCGGCAAAGTCATTCTGAAATTTTTCTGGCCGGATTATTTCAAAATTTGCAGCTTGAACGATGTCTGGTTGTGTTAGACCGACCTTTTCTTCGATTATCGGCAGGAATTCGTCGTTAATCTCATAACCGATAGAATTTCGGTCCAAATTCTTTGCGGCCAGTATCGTTGTTCCGCTGCCGAGAAAGGGGTCGAGCACCGTGTCGCCCACAAAGCTAAACATCTTGATCAGACGTTTGGGCAATTCTTCAGGAAACATAGCTAAATGTTTATTCTGTTTATCACCCGGAAAATTCCAATGCCCGGTAAAATATTGATTCCATTCTTCTGGGCTCAGCTTAGAGGCTTCCTTCGTCTCTGCTTCGACTTTTGGGCCGGTGCCGTACTTCTTAAAAACCAAGATGAACTCATAGTCTAATTTTATAATGCCATTGCGGGGATAAGGATATGAGCCCATGATTACCGCCCCGCCGGAGGTATTGCAGGTGGTTACTTTTTGCCAGATAATCGCCCCCATATAATCGAACCCGGAACTCTCACAGAACTTGATGATCTCGGTCCGGATCGGCATTACTTTATATCTGCCGTAATAGACAGAACGGGCAAATTGATCTCCGATATTGACGCACAAACGGCAACCTTTGGTTAGAACTCTTTGACATTCCGACCAAACCAAATTGAGATTATTAATATATGCTTCGTAAGTGTCATTGAAGCCTATCTGGTCACCGTCGCCGTAATCTTTCAGTTGCCAGTATGGCGGAGACGTGATGACCAGATGTACGCTTTCATCTGAGATCTCTCGCATGCACCTGGAATCACTAATTACTATTTTATGAAGGGTTTTCACCCTAACTCCTGATTCACCCAAGAGGGCCGGGTGACGTTGGCAAAATTAGCTCCGGCCGTTTTCTTGGAGCTTTTTCTGAGTGGAATTGATCAATTGCTGGGCTTCGGGGAAGGATGGGTTCAGAGCCAGGGCGCTTTGAAAGGAAACGATGGCCTTTTGATATTCTTTGAGTTCGATGAATACCAACCCCATGTTAAAATGGATATTCTCATCATCGGGAGTCGCCTTCAGCGCGTTTCGGTATTGCTCGATGGATTGGACATATTTCTTTTGCTTGCGATATAGAATACCTAACAGGTTATAGACATTGGAGGTATCAGGATTTGATTTGGCTACTTCCAAGAGAAGATCTTCGGCGTCTTCCTCCCGATTCTGGCCAATGTAGATTTCCGCGGCCTTCTGCATGGCCTCCTGGGCCTTATCCGCCATGCCCAGTTTTTGATACGCGGTGCCCATCCCTCGGAATGCCTTAGCAAAAGATGTGTTTATTTCAGTGGCCTTACGAAATGCTACCAGGGCCTCGCCATATTTGTCCTGGGCCGCTTTAATGTATCCGACATTGTAGTATACCTCGGCGGGATGATAAACCTTCATGGCCTCAGCATAGGATTCCAAGGCTTGTTCATAATTGTCCTCTTTGAAAAACTTTTCAGCACTGGCCAGGAATTTATCCGCCTGGCGGACTTCCGGATCGTTGAGCATATCGGAAATCAATTCGAGCTGCTGCTCCAGGACCTTAATCGTCAACGGCAGAACGATCAGTCCGTTTACCCCAAATCGCCCGGCTTCAATGACATGATCTTTGGTTAGACGGGAGGACATAAGCAACACCGGAGTCCGGGCCAATCGTTCATTAGTCCGGATCTTTCGCAGCAGGTCAACGCCGGACAATTTGTCCAGATCCCAATTTGAGACAACGAAACTAATGGGCTTGTTTTTGATGATGTCCCAAGCCTCGTCGCCGTTGGTCGCCTTTGTAAACCTTCTAAATCCGACATACTTTAAGACCAGAAGAACGTTCTTTAAGACACTGGGGTTACTTTCAGCCACAATAAACCTGGTATCTAATGAAAATTTTCTCTTATCTTTTCCTACAGCCATAATAAACCACCACCACAGAAGGACTGATCCCCGGATTAATCATCACTAAAAGGGGCTTTATGTTCCTCATAAATCAACTTGAACCAACTATTATCTTTAGGCTCTTTCCGTGCCTCCTGGCACCATATTTCAGGTGAGACCATAATTCAAGAAAAAAATACCACGTGTCGTCCGCCCGTTGAAGGACGCCGGGACCTAATAACTCTGCGCTCTCCGCCAAACCGTGGCTCGTTCTGGGTTGAGCTTTCCCCACACTGATAGAAATCGGCAGCGGTCGGCTACGGCTGATTTCCCTCGGCCCGGTTAAGGAAGAAATCTTCCATGCGTTCCAGGAGTGGGCCGAACGTGTTCACGTCCCGGGCCGAAATGGATACCGCATCGTATTGTTGGCATCGATTGGCTACCGTCAAGGGATCAGCCAGGTCCTCTTTATTCAGGACCATCAAGATGGGAATCTGATCAAGATTAATCTGGGCCAGGATTTGTTCCACGGCTGAAATGTGTTTTTCGAAAGCCGGACTACTGGCATCGACGACGTGGAGGAGCAAGTCCGCGTCCTCCATCTCTTCTAAAGTGGCCTTAAATGCCTCCATCAGGTCTTTGGGCAAATCGGCGATGAATCCTACCGTGTCAGTAATAATGACCTCTACGTCCCTGGGGAACCTGAGCCGGCGACTGGTGGGGTCCAACGTCGCGAAAGGCTTGTTCTCGGTAAACACCCGACTCTTGGTTAAGGCGTTCAACAAGGTGGATTTCCCGGCGTTAGTGTACCCGATAATGGATATCACCGGCATACCCTTTCGTCGGCGATGATCCCGGCGGAGTTGCCGTTCCTTCCGGACATTCTCCAGTTGTTTTTGGAGACGGTGCAGGCGGTCATTGGCCCGACGACGATTGATTTCCAGCTTTGTTTCGCCCGGGCCCCGGGCTCCGATGCCTCCAGTCAACCGGGACATGGCTGTGTTTTTGACCACCAGTCTGGGTAAAAGATATTTTAATTGGGCTATCTCAACCTGGATTTTTCCCTCTCGGCTTTTGGCGCGTCGGGCGAAGATGTCTAGAATTAACTGGGTTCGGTCAATGATTCTGACTTCAGTCGCGTCGGTCAAGGATCGAACCTGGGAAGGATTCAATTCCTGGTCAAAAATCAGCAGATTTGCGCCCATCTGGAGCATCCGGGCCATCAGTTCAGTCAGCTTCCCCCGACCCAGCACATACCTGGAATTCATCTTTCGGGTAACCTGAATCACCTGGTCCAGCACCTTGATACCGCTTGAAGTAGCCAATTCCGTCAACTCCGCCAAAGACTCAAGTATTTTGGCCCGAGATTTGTCCGACACGGAAACCAGAATGGCCCGGTCTTTGGCCGAATCTAACCCAGCGACCTGGCCGGTCCGGGCGAATTCTTCTTCCAATGCCTGGATGAAGGGCGCGAAATCCAGGTCCAAGGCAGCCGGGTGGTCGGCCGTGATGGTTCGGTAGTCTTTTCCCTCAATGGCCTGGGGCAGGAGATGGGTCACGGTCATCGCCCCGGGCAGGCCATCGGGTTTGACCTGGAGGACGGCGATCAGGTCTAATGACAGCAAGGACAGATCGGCCAGGTCGTCATCGCTTAACGGTTCCCCGAGGAGATGGGTGTGGATTAACCGCAAGCCCTTGAGCCGGGTTTCTAGTCCCCGAAGTCGGCTCAACGGAGGGATAACAATCCCTCGACCGTCACCTACAATGACATGGGAGATGACTCCCCGGCGGTCAATGAGCAGCCCGATTTGACGACCCGTCTCATGCGATATTTCGGTGACAATTCTGGCCAGATCAGGCGCGATGACTTCCTCACCCGTTAGACGCCTCTGGTAGATGCGCTCCAACCGTTTCACCTGGCTTGGCTTTAGTCCGACAGTTTGGCCATACAATTTACCGATGGTGAATTCTCCTAGTTCGTGTTGCGTGTTACGGGTTTCGAGTTGCGTGTTACGAGTTGCGTGTTAATGTCATTGACTTAACGGCTGCGCATATTGGAGACCTCGACCCAGGGTGGCGCTGCGCTGACCCTGGGCTATATTGGGTAACCCCTACGGGGTATTAGGGCGTGGTGGCCTGGTCAATGGTGTGCTTAGCCCCGGCAATGGACTTTGAAGACAAATCATCCCGTTCCGATTGACGAAATCCATTTCCCCGAAGGGGAAAAACAATCTAGCCCAGGGTCAGCGAAGCGCCACCCTGGGTCATGCAGACACCAAGCCTGGAACCTTAAGTCAATGACATTGAGTTGCGTGTTACGAGTTGCGTGTTACGAGTTGCGTGTTACGGGTTGCGACGTGTTCCGGAAGGGAAGGAACGTCATATTTTTCGCCAAGATAACTCGGTGGTCATCGACACATACCCGCAACACCTAACTCGCAACCCGTAACATCTATTGCATTACCGCATGGACCCGTACTAACTGCTCTTTTCCCTTAACTTTGACCGGCGGGAATTCCTTTAAGTCAAAGGGTTCCTGGAGTTGATCGCGGGTGGCCTGGCTAATCAGGATATCTGTATGTAATTCCTTATTCAAGGTTTCAATCCGGGAAGCCAGGTTCACGGAGTCACCCACCACCCGGTATTCCATCCGATGCGTCGTCCCAATTATTCCAGCGACTACCGGGCCGGTATTGATACCCACGCCAACGCGGAAGGGAGGCACCCCGACCCGGTGCCGGGTATTAAATTCCTCCAGAGCGCACATTATCTCCAGGGCGCTTTTGACCGCCAGGGTGGCATGGTCAGGCAGCCTCACCGGCGCACCAAATACGGCCATAATCCCATCTCCGACAAATTGATAGACTACCCCCTGGTGCATTTCAATGGCCCTGACCATATAGGAAAAATAGTTATTGAGCAGATTAATCACCTCGTGGGGAGGTAACTCCTCACACAGGGTGGTGTAGTCTCGAACGTCGGAGAACAGAATTGACACGTCGGTACTCTCTCCGCCTAGAGCCGGCGGATGCTCCAGAATTGCCCGGGCAATTTCCGGGGTAACAAACCGGCCAAAGGTTTCTTTGATCCGTTCCCGATCTCGGAGACCTTCCACCATTCGGTTAAAATGGTCTGCTAAAATGCCCAGTTCATCATTACTGGTGACACCGGCTGTCGCGGTCAGGTCTCCTTCGGCCACTTTGGTCATGGCCGCGACCATGTCCTTTACCGGCGTAACGATGCTGCCGGAAACGGTGTGAGCTAAAATCATGGCCAGGGCCAGTCCCGTAATTAGTAGGAAAACAGTCAGATATAGCAGACTGCTGATAACTTCTTCCGGGTCCATGGTTAGCATCATTCTGGCCTTATTATAGGACAGCACGGCCAGGATGATCATGGGTAAGAAACTGGCGAACATAAAAGTATAGAGTAACCTTGACCGGAGACGCAGTCGAAAGGCGCCTGGTGTCTGGACCAGACCACCGTCGGGAAAGAAATGACTCCGGGCCGCGCGGCTGAATATCTCCGTGGTGAAGAAAACAATGGCCGAGGTGACGACGCCTGAAATCAACACTCCGACAAACACTCTGACTCCGCTGATGATGATGGGCAAAGTGGCTTTTCCGACTGTCTGGAGCATGGTGCTGTAGACCGACATAATCAAAGCCGCCATGAGCCAGTTGGCCAAACTGACTAAGGCGGAATAAAACGGCATGTTGAGAATTTTTCGCTGGACAATGGGCAATAATCCGGTAGGGATATCACGGGACTCCAATTTGAGCCGAATGTATCGCCTGATACCTAATAACCAGTTGAAGTTAAAGCAAGTTGCTGTGACCACTAAAATGACCAGCATAATGGTCGAGGCACGCAGAGCTTTCTGGACATAGGCCAGGGGATGAAGACGGTCAAAATAGAGAAAGTAGGATATGCAAATAATCGCCCCGGTGACGTTAGCCAGGATTTGAATAAGGCCCAATTTGAACCTGAAAAGTCGACTTATGCCTGGCCAGGGGTTGTTATTTTCGAAAGGTTGTTCAGCCATTTGAGCACCGGGTTTGGTTGATGTTGCTGCATCTTGCCGACGTGTTCTGAATTCGGTTGGAAATAGGCCGGAAGGGTAGAGGCAACCAATGTCTTCAACCGGCGCCTCTTAAGGGCAAATCTCAATCTTGAGACCAGCATTTTTATTCGCTATATTCTATAGGTCGGCTGAAACCAGAGTACCACAAGGGGCGACCCTTGGCAATCTTTTTCCAGATGGGGACGGTCGGCGCGAATGGAGTGATTCTCAGGGAGCACCCGAAGAGGTTACTGGGGCACAGACGGAGGGCAATCAGGTAGCAGGAGAAGTAGCCGTATATGTTTGAATGGGATATCAACCGTGAGTACGGCAGACCATGCAGAATCTAACTCTGCTTTCTTGTTTGCTTAGAAAGGGTCCAATCATTTGTGACCTATATCTCTATCTCCACCTGCTGCCTGACAAGGTTGGCCACCGGTGTGTATATATCAACATCGGCTTCCGGCGTGCGTATGGTGACGATTAGAGAGTAACGGGCTCTTTTGGACCACCGTTTTAGGTGATGACGCTCACGCCACCAGCCTACAACCGGATAAACAGCAAGGTAACCCCGTTGAGCAAGTTCTGCCGCCGTTCCGACCCAGCGGTCTGAATGCAATGAACCCAAGTTTCTCAGTTTAGGACCCAATTCCCAGCTATCAGAATCACTCTTGGAACGGTCACCCCTTCCTTCTTCAAAGGCAATCTTGTTTATGCGTCCTTTGAATTGGTCGAGAGTTTCTATAGGCGTTTTAACCTCTAATCTTAGACCGTGAGAAGCATAGCGATATGGCTTCTTCCATCCTCTTTCTCCAGGGTTGGGCTCAATGAAGTAAGACAGCGTAACCCGCATCTCCACCTCGGTCTCGCCCAATTCCTGCAAGACATCCGTTGGCCACGGAATAGTGTGAAGATTCATGTCCCGCATTTTATCCTTTCCATCGATCCTATCATATGGCTGCAGCGAATCCTGGGCGATGAGGGTCAAGGAATTCCTGGCACTCCACAGAGCCTTGGTCAGGTCAGGCACACCAAATCCGCACCATCTCAGAAGCTTTTTGTAATCCTCTCTCTTCTTTAGCGGAGAAAATCTGGCTTTCATCGCCTCGGTCCAATCGGCGGAGTGGACCAGCAGAGCCCGAATGGTTTCCGGCCAATACTCGGGATGCTCGGCCTGAAGCATGGCCGCCATTCGTGAAGCCAGGGCAGTGGCGGCGCTGGTATCTCTCATGATGGTCAACGGCTTTATGGTGAATGATCCATTCGTTGAAAGTAAGCCAAGACTATCAACGTATTCTGAGTCCCTCGTCACCGGGTTCAGCGCCATGTTTCCACCTTCTAAGACGATGTCCGGTTTGATCGGCCATGCATTGGACCACACGCTGGAAGTGCAACTGGAAGGACTCAGGTCGCCGTGTGGTGCGAGGGGGAGCCAACCGGGATACTTATTCTGATCAATTGTGACCTTTTCGGTGAAAGCCCCAACAGTTAAGGCGTTCCATGACTGTCCAGGGTCATGAATTCCATCGGTATGGTTGCTGTCTGGATAGAGATGACGAAAGTCGGGGTTAGTATTTCCGGCGCAGACTACGATGAGGCGCTTCAGGTTGTCATCGTTTTCGTCGTAACCCGAAGCCAGAGCATCCAGGCGGGCAGACCACGACGATGGTTTTCCGCGATCTCGGGAATCTTTTGCCGATACAGCCAGGCACATGACGCGTTGGCGTTCAGGCGCAGTAATCTCTGCCCGAGAAATCGCCTCGCTGGTAATGTGACCATAGAGATGGGGGAGATTCTTACCGTTAGGTGGAAGAATCTTGACAGACTCAAGCCGATGTCCCAATTCATAGGAATAGCTATCAGATAAGACCTCAGTGAGATCGCCGTAAAGTGAAAGCCCGGCCATCTCGGTTCCATGTCCTTTGCGATCTGAGGTGCCCCAGTTTGGGTTGTAAGAGTGCATGTCGGTTTGATCGAGCGCATGCCTCAGCATAGGATGTTCTCTATTTATTCCTGTATCCAGTATACATACGGCCGGGCTTGATGATGGCGGCCAACTTATTCTGGACAACGCGTCATCGATCCATTTGTATTGCTCGACCGCTGTAAGGTCAGTGAAAAAGTCGGCCGTTTCTTTCGCCCGGCGAACTTCCGCAATACAATCGAGTAAGTCGACTGATCTACTCATCTGAGACTTGGTGCCTTGGGCTATAATCACCGTTCGATCTGGAAATTCTATTGTCTCCGCATTAACGCCAAGTCCGATGCGCTGTGCGTGTTCCTTAAAAGTTTCAAGGTAATCCCGTCTGTTGATTCCAACGCGAAGCCAGACTTCCCAAAATATGACCTCATCTCCTGTTGGCATAACTTCATCGTCGTCAGTCCATAGGGCGGTAAGTACGGCTTTCCGAATTTCCGAGATGCTTTCGATAAACGGCTGATTTTTGGGCTTACCTTTTTGGGTATACTCGGTGAGATACTGGTCTATTCTGTCGAAAAAGAAGGATAGCTTGCCTTCTGGAATATAGCAAGTGGCCAAATTCGTATCTTCCACTTTCTTTACCGCAAGCAATTCAATGCCGGCCCTTCTGGATTCAAGGCTTTCGAACTTCAACTCGAATCCTGGTTCACTTTGGAATTCCACGTAGATCCCATAGCCCACATGAACGCCGAAGGCCACACGTTCTTGTTTCAAGGCTTGAGCCTTTTCCTCAACTTGCTTCAATTGATTGAGTAATCTATTACCGTGAGATTTCTTGTCTCGGGTAGGCAGCTTTATTTTATTGCCATCGCCACCCCGATCCGGCGGCGCGTACCGATCAGTCTGAGCTGTACCAGCCACAAGTAAGTGAGGAAGCTTATCCAGCTTTTGATCAGTCATCAATCCCTCTATTTGGCGTGCAACCCACTAGTCTATTAACTGCTATTTACCTTGAATCGTTTTTCGTTCTGATAAAGTTTTTAGTATATCATCGTTGGTGACGTGGTCACGATCATTGATTATGGCGTCTTTTAAAGCATCGTTACACGCCCTGGTAATATCAGCATAGCTCAACCCAACGGCAACATCAGCTAATTGAGGCCAGTAGACGTCTATTTTCTTGAAAGCGGCCAGGTTGGCTTGGATAGCCTGGGCCAGAAGATCCCTATCCGGTAGGCGGTATTCTATGACATCATCAAAACGGCGAAAGAGTGCAGAGTCCAGAATCTCGGGATGATTTGTTGCTGCGAGCAAAAGGCTATTAGATTCATCTTGTTCAATCAGTTGCAAAAAGCTGTTTAATACTCTGCGGATTTCACCGACCTCATTGAGAATGCTACGATTCGACCCAATTGAATCAAATTCATCGAAAAGATAAACTCCGCGAACCTGAGCGATCGCATCAAATATCTGTCGCAGCTTTGCGGCTGTTTCGCCCATGAATTTGGTGATAAGGCTGTCCAACCTCACGGAGAATAAAGGAAGGTTAAGTTCTCCAGCCAGGACACCTGCCGACATCGTTTTCCCGGTTCCGGGAGGGCCAACAAAAAGTAATTTTTTTCGGGGTGCCAGGCCGAAAGAACGAATTTTTGTTATTTGTCGATGTTCTTTGATGACGCGGGTCAACCGCTCCCGGATATCCCGGCCAAGTATCATATCAGGTATACGAAGCTTTGGATATGAAAGCGTGAGGAGGTTGGCCAGTTCACCGCGCGGCTGGGCCAGGGGGACGGATTTATTGGCTGATTCAAACGAGTTATGGCGTAGTTTAGCCTCATCTATCAGAGAACGCAGCTCCTGGGCCAGCTTGCCGTGCCCCAGCTTTGCCTCATGAGCGGCCACTTGCATGGCCACGGCATAGAACTGGGCATCATCTCCATCAATGTGGGATTTCAGAAGTGCTTTCATTTGATCAGCGCTGGGCATCCGCAACCCGGTCTTTCTTTTTGGGAACAATGTCAGGTGACAGCTTCGGTCAACCAGTAAGACAGTTTTATTTTATCACCTTGATTGGTTTGAAGTCAATATATCAGCCAAATTGACGAATTCCTCCACGCTGAGTGTCTCGCCGCGGCGGCGGCCGTCGATCCCGGCTTGTTCCAAAGTTTCTTTCACGATCTCTTTGGGCAAGCCGGGCAGGTTGGCCCCAGTCAGGGCATTGAGCAGGGTTTTGCGTCGCTGGCCGAACGCGCCTTTGACCACCCGCGCAAAAATCGCCTCGTTTTGGGCCCGCAGATTTATCGAAGGCTTAAAGATGATTTTGGTCAGCGCGGATGAGACCTTTGGCCTGGGATGGAACAGGTCTGGGGACAAATGGAACAGGGTTGTCACGGTGGCAAAGTAGGCCACCATCACGGTCAATGCGCCATAATCCTTGCCTCCGGGTGAAGCCGCCAACCTGTCCGCCACCTCCCGTTGGAACATCAGGGTCGCTTCGGCGATGGCCTGACGATGATCCAGGAGCTTGAAAAGCAGGGGAGACGAGATGTAATACGGCAGGTTGCCGATAACCTTGACCGGCGCTTGCAACTCCTGAGCAACCCTGGTGAAGTCATACTTCAGGGCATCTGCCTCAACCAGCGTGATGTTGGACGGGCCGCTGGAAGATAGCTGATCGCTCAGAGCTGCCACCAGGTCTCGGTCAAATTCTAAGGCGATGACCCGGCGGACGCGCCGAGCCAGGGGTATGGTCAGGCTGCCCAGCCCGGCCCCGATCTCAATGACGGTGTCCTCAGGATCGAATCCGGCCGCGTCCAGGATTCTTTCGGCGGTGGCGGGTTGGGCCAGGAAGTTTTGGCCCAGCTTATGCTTGGGTCGGATGTGGTAATGTTTGATGAGGCTGATAGAATCGCGCATGTTTATGGCCTTTCGACCAGCTCAATATGGACCCGGCCGCTGAATCCGATTGACTTAGATCAGGGTTAAGGTTTAATATCTCGCCGGTTAACTATTCGGGCTCGTGGGTTTGATCAACTTAAAGAGGTAATATCTTATGAAATCAGCCATTTTAGTTATTGACATGGTCAAGGATACGCTTGACGGGACTCATTCTTACCCTATTACCCCCCAGGCTATGGCCATGTTGCCGGCGTTGAATCATTTGTTGATTGAAGGACGGCGGTTGGGGTCGCAAATCATATTCTCCACCGATAGTTTTCTGGAAGAAGACTTTATCTTTAAGGGGCGAATGAAAGCCCACTCCATTCGGGGAACCAAGGGCGCGGAAACGATTGATGAGTTGGACCAGAGACCCGGTGACATCCATCTGCCTAAACGCCGGTTTAGCGCTTTTTTTAAGACCGACCTGGATCAGACGCTCCGGGTGAAGGGCATTGAGTTGGTGGCCGTGACTGGAATCGCGACCAACTTTTGTGTCTTGGCGACCGCCCTAGATGCTCTCTGCCACGACTTCCGGGCCGTCATTATCGAAGACTGCGCCGCCGCCTTTGATTTGGCCACCCACACCAGGACGGTGGATAACTATCGTCGGAATCCCTTAAACCCCCTTTTCAGAATTATGACGTCCCACGACTTTTTACAGGAGCAGGCCGAAAACGCAGCCTAGCCGGTCAGCGTCGGATCTGTTACTCCGGTTCCGGAGAGTCTTCCTCTGTTGGTTCAAAAGGGACCGCCTTAAACTGGTCCTCACCCTGTTTAATCAAGAGTTCCACCTTGGTTTCGGCTTCATCGAGTTTGGAGGCGCAAAATCGGGACAGGCGGATTCCTTCCTCGAAGATATTTAAGGCCTCTTCCAGGGGCAGGTCTCCGCCCTCCATCCGGTTCACGATGGCTTCCAACCGCTTCAAGGCTTTCTCAAAGGTCTGATTTTCTGCTGCGGCAGCTTTTTTCATCTGGTTCCTCGGCTATCCAGGTTCTCCCTATATCTTGGGGATGAAACGGTTATTTGGGACAGGTGGGGCAACGCGACGTCATTAGAGGGCGACCGCCACGTCCTTAAGTTATCTATATTTTTTCTGGTTCCGGGCTCAATTTTTCCACTCGAACTTCGGCCGCTCCCCTGGCGAACCTAATACTCATGGCATCTCCCGGGGTGAGCATGGCCGCATCCTTGACAATGGCCAGGTCCGGCAAGCGCCGGCTGAGGCTGTATCCGCGGGCCAGCACAGCCAGAGGGCTCAACGCGTCCAGGCTTCCGACCATCCGGCCCAAGCGTTGGCTTAACCGGCCCAGGTAGGTCCTGGTCAAGCTATCCAGGTCTTTTCGCAACGTGGTTAATCTTTCACTCTTTCGGCGAATGTCACCGAACGGTGATAATAATCTCAGTCTGGCATAATTTCCGTCCACTTCCCGGCGGCTGGATTTGATTGACGCCGCAGCCGACCGGATCAATCGTCCGGTCAAATCATCGAGTCTGAGACGCTGGTCAGCCAGACGTCGGCTGGGGGAAATCAGTCGAGCCGAGATGTGCCGAAGCTTTTCTCGGCCAAGGGAGATGGTTTGTTTTACCCGGTCGGCTAATGTCTGGTCCAACTGCCGTATTCCTGCTAATAGATCTGATCGCCTGGGGACAATCATTTCCGCCGCGGCAGTGGGCGTGGCGGCTCGCACGTCGGCCACCAGATCACAGATAGACAGGTCAATCTCATGCCCCACGGCCGAGACCACTGGGTGCTTCGACGCGGCCACGGCCCGGGCGACCACCTCTTCATTAAACGCCCACAGATCTTCTAATGAGCCACCCCCCCTGGTCACCACAACCAGATCCACATCATCGAAGCGGTTAAGGTCGGTCAGGGCCACAGCGATGTCCTTGGCCGCCCCTTCCCCCTGGACTCTGACCGGATAGATCAACACCTCCAGCCCGGAGAACCGCTGGTTAAGGATTTTCAGGAAGTCTCGGACGGCCGCGCCCGTCGGGGAAGTGACCAGGGCGATCTTAGTCGGCAAGAAGGGTAGGGGCCGCTTTTTTCCGGGGTCAAATAATCCTTCCTCTTTCAACCGTTTTTTGAGCTGCTCAAAGCCCAGTTGCAGGCTGCCCAGACCGGCCGGTTCCAAATACTCGAAGATGAGTTGGTAATCACCTCTGGGCTGGTACAAACTCACCCGGCCGTGCCCGACCACCTTCAGCCCATCCTCCAGTTTAAATTTGAGCAACCGGTTTTGGAACTTAAACATGACCCCGTGAATCTGGCTATGGGCGTCTTTTAGCGTAAAGTAAAGGTGTCCCGACGAGGGCCGGCTGAGATTGGATATTTCACCCTCCACCCAGATGAACCCAAACCTGGCCTCCAGAAGGGTCTTAATCTCTTCGTTTAGTCTACTGACGGAGTAAATCCGCCGTTCCACAATTTGCGGCCAGACGTTTTCCATAAAGGCAGTCCCAGGCAGGTAGATTGTTTCTTGATTCATCCGGTTGAACAATGTGTCGCCGCGCTGAAGGCTATCCCAGACCTCTGCAACTCTGATTATCCCGGCGATTTGTTTGACATCGCTACCACATTTTGACCCACCGGACAACCACAAAAGATGATTTCCATATGTCTGGCCTTAGTTAGAGCCGTGGCGATGAATAGTTGCGTAGGATTTCAACGGCAGGTCATGGTTTCGTCCGTTGCCCTCCGACCGCGGGATATTTATTGATTGAATCGGGGCCTTAAATCAGTTATGATTAAAAGTGGATGCCTTTGGCTCAAACAGAGTGATCTGATCCTGCAAAATAGAGGCGATCGATGAAATTAACCGCTGTGTTTCAAAAGGTTCCCGAAGGTTACATTGGTTTTGTGGAAGAACTGCCCGGCGCAAATACCCAAGGTGCCACGCTGGAAGAAACCAAAAGGAATCTGATGGAAGCAATTTCAGTCGCCGAAGAATTGAAGACTAACGTGGTCCGGGCGGAAATGGTGCTGGAGGTTAACCGAATGCTGGCTGAAGAATCGCTAAAGGGCCAGGAAGTGATAAAAGAATCGCTGGACCTGGCGGCCTTGTGAAATGAAACGGCAAGACTTGATTCGGCACTTGAAAAGACACGGTTGCGAATTGCTGCGAGAAGGAGGGAGCCATTTGATTTATGTCAACCGGTCGGTTGGGAGTGTCTCCACGGAGCCCAGACATAGAGAGATCAATGATTTTTTGGCGCGGAAAGTTTGCCGAGATTTACAAATCCCGCTTCCGTGAGGCCCAATCCCGACATTGGGGCGCGACGGGCCACCGGGGCAGGTTGCGGGGATAGGTCGCTGTTCTGATCTCGGTCGCCGGAGGTGGTATCAGTGGAATAGCCCCAAACTCCTTAACATGGATAGTTCCAATGATGTCTCTGAAAATCCATCTGGTAGGTGAGGAAACAATGCGTACTTTTTGTATCGTTCTCCTGCTGGCCTGCTCCATCCTGCTCAACCCGCAGCACGCCAACGCCAAAAGAACCGTCAGAGCCGGCGTCTTCAACTATAAGCCGATGGTCTACTTTGATACTGACGGCTCTGCTCGCGGGTTCTTCGTGGATATTCTGAACCATGTGGCAACTAAGGAAAACTGGGACGTGCAGTATGTGACCGGCACCTGGCAGGAGGGGCTAGATCGTCTCAAGAGCGGCGAAATCGACCTGATTCTCTGTGTCGGCTATTCCGAGGAGCGGGAAAAATACATGGACTTTCCAAAGGAGTTTCTGCTGCTGGACTGGGGGCTGGTCTATAAGGCAAAAGGTTCGTCCATAAACACCATCATGGATCTCGACGGCAAGGCGGTTAGCGTGCTTAAGGGAAGCGTTTACGCGTCGGGTTTTAAAGAACTTGCAAGACAATTCAATATAAATGCGAAGATTTTGGAAGTGAACCAGGTCAGTGATGTGTTCAAGACGGTGGACTCCGGCAAGGCCGAAGCGGGGGTAACTGCCAACATAGCGGGCATACTGAATGAAGCAGGTTACACCGTGGATCGGACGCCGATCATCTTCACTCCGGTAAAATTAAGCTATGCGACCAATGAAGGCAAAAATGGAGACCTGATTGCGGTATTGAACAGAGAAATCGCCGGATTGAAAGGAGACCAAGCATCTCTTTATTATCATAAGCTTGAACATCTGATGGGCAAAAAGGATAACGGGATACCTGAAGAAGTCTACTGGGTGTTGATTGGGACCGCTTCTGCATTGTTTCTTGCCATTATGTTTATAGCCGCGCTCAGGCGGGAGGTGCGCAGGAAAACCATAATGATTGAGGAGTCTGTGAAGCAGTATCAAACCATATCTGCCCGCCAGGAAGCAATTCTGACAGCTGTTCCCGACATTATAATGGAGGTGGACATCAATAAGGTTTATACCTGGTCAAACCGTGCCGGGTTTAAGTTCTTCGGTGAAGATGTTATTGGTAAAGAAGCCGCGTTATATTTTGTAACTGAACAGGATACATATGATATTGTCCATCCTATAATCCAAGGTTCGGAAAATGTGGTTTATGTAGAAAGTTGGCAAAGACGCCAAGATGGTGAAAGTCGGCTTTTGGCCTGGTGGTGCAAGACGCTCTATGATGAGCACGTCATTGGATCAGGCGCATTGTCGACAGCGCGGGACATCACCGAGAGCAAACATGCTGAGGAGGCCCTAAGGGAAAGCAATAGTAAATTCAAGGCGCTTGTGACCAACATCCCTGGATACGTCGCTTATGTCAATGCGGATACTTTACAATATGAATTAGTAAATGACGCATATGAAGAAGCGTTTGGAATTCCACGGGAAAATATTATGGGCAGTCATATCAGAGAAATTATTGGGGAAACTAATTATAATTTCGCTCTAAAATATATTAACGAAGTGAAATTGGGGAAATCGATTTCCTACGAAAACACCTTTAATTTTGTCTCAGGAAAACGTTGGATTCAAGTAAATTACGCTCCTGTTACGGACGCCGACGGACATGTTGCATCAATTGTCGCGCTCAATAATGATATCACCGAACGGAAACAGGTGGAGGAGGAACTGTTCCAAAGTCGCAGTATGTTGGCCAACATCCTAGACTCCGTGCCCCAGTCAATTTTCTGGAAAGACCGCAACAGCGTATACCTGGGATGCAATCAAGCATTCGGTAGAGCGGTCGGAATCAATGAGGTCGAGAAAATTGTCGGCAAAACGGATTTTGATCTTCCATGGACGTTTGAAGAAACCAAGGCGTACCGAGCCGATGACCGTGAGGTGATGGAGACCAACCAACCGAAGCGGCACATCATTGAAACGGCCAAGCAGGCTGACGGCACGGTCATCTGGGCCGAAACCACCAAGGTTCCTCTCGTGGATGGCCACGGTAATGTCTACGGCGTCTTAGGTGTTTACGAGGACATCACCGAGCGTAAGCGGGCTGAGGAAGCATTGAAAGAAAATGAGAGAGTATTCCGCAACCTTTTCAACAACACTCTGGTCGCGATGTTTAGGTCAAGGCTAGATGGATCTGAAACATTGAATGTGAATGAAAAATTCCTCGAACTTGTTGGGCGGAGCCGTGAGGAGGTAATCGGTAAACCTTCCGTGGTATACTGGCTCGATCCGCTGCAACGCGAGGAAATGGTCCGCATGCTGATGACCGATGGGCGGGTCGTTGATTTAGAATACAAAATGCTCAGAAAGAACGGTGAAGTACGTGATTGTATTACATCATTAAATCTATATCCTGATGAAGGGATTCTGGAAGGCTCTATTCAGGACATCACCGAGCGCAAGCGGGCGGAGGAAGAGCAGAAGACATTGGAGGTACAGCTCCGCCAGGCCCAGAAAATGGAGGCCATCGGCACGTTGGCGGGTGGAATCGCTCATGACTTCAATAATATTCTTGGCTCAATTTTCGGTTATACCCAACTGGCCTTGGATGATGCCAAGTCAGGCGTCGCCAACCCCGTTTTCTTGGAAGAAATATTTAAGGCGTCAAAAAGAGCCAGGGATTTGGTCAAACAGATACTAACCATTAGCCGTCGAGCTGAACAGGCAAAGAAACCTTTTGAAATTTCATCTGTTGTAACGGAAGGCATAAATCTGATTCGGGCCTCCTTGCCGGCTAATATCATTATCAAACATGAAATATCCGCCAAGGAATTAAACATCTTGGGTGATCCCACCCAAATTCATCAGGTGTTGATCAATCTGTGCACCAACGCCGCCCATGCCATGTCGGAAGATGGCGGCGTATTAACCATAACACTCAACGAGCTCTATCTTGATCCTGATTTAGCTAAGAGATACATTAACCTGGCCCCAGGTCATTATGTCAAACTGTCAGTGAGCGATACGGGACACGGTATGGAAGGCCGGGTTATGGAAAGAATCTTCGATCCTTTCTTTACCACAAAAGAATTCGGTAAAGGCACCGGTATGGGCCTGGCCATTGTCCACGGGATCGTTAAGAACCATGGCGGGGACATTAGTGTTTATAGCATACCTGGCCGGGGATCTACCTTTAACATCTTGTTGCCGACATTAGAAGCCAGACCCGAATTGACGAGTGATGTTATAGAGACCATTCCCAGAGGGATAGAGACCATTCTGCTGGTAGATGATGAACCAGGGTTGCTCGATACCCACAAGAAGATTTTGGAGCGGCTTGGTTATAAGGTTACAGTAAGAGCCAGCGGGGTGGAAGCACTAAAGACTTTTAGAAGACATCCTGAAGGTTTTGACTTGGTAATTACTGATATGGCCATGCCCCATATGACCGGCGATAAACTGGCCCAAGAGGTTCTGAGCTTACGTCCAGATATCCCTGTAATCCTTTGTACTGGATTTAGTGAAGCTATCGATGAAAACATGGCGAAAGAAATCGGAGTGAGTGGGTTTCTAATGAAGCCGGTGGATGTAACCATCCTTGCCAAGTTCATTCGGAAAGTATTGGAGAAATGAGTGATATCGCCCTGAAGACTCCCGCTGTGAGTACGGAAGAGGAACTCGATATACTCAAGGGGACGAATAACCTAAACTTTAGACTTGCTCACTTGAACTGGCCAAGAGGCAGGTGACTTTTGGGGAGTATCCCGTGGGTATCGATGAATCTTTAGTAAATGAGATCGTCAGGCGAATCCTGATTGTGGCCGAGCCTGATAAGATAATTCTTTTTGGTTCCGCGGCGTCGGGCCAGATGACCAGTGACAGCGACATCGACCTGCTGGTTGTGGAACATCATATTGCAGACCGCCGAGAAGAATATGTCCGCATCAGAACGTCCCTGAGAGGAATGGGTTATCCATTTGATATATTTTTAATTTCCGCCCAATCATATCAGACCACCAAAGATCTGGTCGGTGGAATAGCTTATCCCGCGGCCAGGCAAGGACGGGTCATCTATGAAGCCGCCTGAAAATCCGAGTGGACAACGCTGAGAGTCGAGCCAGATTAATTCATTGAACTCGCCGTCCAAATCATTTATACTCACTGTTGGCGGATCCCTGTCGTTTTACCTCAATGGTCATCTTTTCCTTGAAATCCCTTGAGAAATCAAGGTCGATAGCAGTCTCCGGATCATTAACCTTGAGTGGGTGTAACCATGCCATTGGTAAAAATAAGCATTTTGCGGGGCAGATCGGTCGCGGAGAAAAAGGATTTGTTAGATGCTGTTCACTCTGCCCTGGTCGATGCCTTTAAAATTCCTGAAATGGATCGTAATCAGAGATTGGTCGAATTTGATCCCGTCAATTTCGAGATTCCCTCCGGGAAATCTGATAACTATGTATTAGTTGAGCTTACGGTGTTTCCAGGACGGTCTATTGAGACTAAGCGGCGGCTTTATCAACGTATCGTAAAAAAAATTGGCGACTTGGACATTAGCCCGGACGATGTCTTCATCGTGCTGCACGAACCGCCTTTGGAGAACTGGGGCATTCGGGGTGGGATTCCGGCCATAGAAATAGACTTTGGGTTCAACATAAAGGTATAATATGAAAATACTTATTCTTGGAGTTAATGGGTTTATCGGCAACAGTCTGGTCAAGAGAATCATGGATACCACGGATTGGGAGGTTTACGGCATGGACCTGTCGTGCCACAAATTGTCTCATTCCTTAGCCAACCCCAGATTTAAGTATATCGAAGGGGATATCTCCATCAACAAAGAATGGATTGAATACCATGTTAAGAAATGCGATGTGGTGTTGCCATTAGTGGCCATTGCCACGCCCAAAGCTTATGTAGAGCGGCCGCTGGAGGTGTTCGGAATCGATTTTGAAGAGAATCTCAAGGTCATCAGATACTGTGTCAAATACCGGAAACGGGTTATCTTCCCATCCACCTCCGAGGTTTATGGGATGTGCACCGACCCGGAATTCGACGAAGAGAAGAGCCAGTTAGTGCTGGGACCGATCCATAAACAACGGTGGATTTACAGTTGCTCCAAGCAATTGATGGATAGGGTTATCTGGGCCTACGGGGCGCAACAAAAGCTTCAGTTTACCCTGATTCGGCCCTTTAACTGGATCGGCCCCAAGCTCGATGACATTGACTCCGCTTTAGAAGGCAGCTCTCGGGTGGTGACTCAGTTCATTATCAACCTGGTTAAGCGGGAACCTATTAATCTGGTCGATGGCGGGTCCCAAAAGCGGTGCTTTACTTACGTGGAGGACGGCATAGATTGCCTGATGGAGATCATCAAAAACAGCGATAATCGTTGTGACGGGCAGATATTCAACATCGGGGCTCCCGCGAACGAATGTTCGGTAAAAGAGTTGGCCGAAAGACTTCTGGGGCTGTTTCAGGCCCATCCGGATCACGCCCATGACCCGGTCTACTCGGACATCATCGGCACCAGTCATCAAGATTATTATGGCAAAGATTACGAAGATATCCTTTACCGCCGCCCGTCCATCCAAAAGGCCCGGGACATCTTGGGCTGGGAACCTAGAACCAGCCTGGACGATGCCTTGAAATATACCCTGGATTTCTTTTTGGAGGAGATTAAGGCCATGGGTGACGATGCCAAAGTCCAGCCGAGGTGTGCCTGATGAATTTGGCCCAAGTTGCCTTAAAGGTAGATGTGGATACACTGGTGGGGCTGCGGGAAGGGGTGCCCCGGTTGTGCCGGGCGCTTGGATCGCGGGGCATCAGGGCTACGTTTTTTCTATCCCTGGGCCCGGATAATTCGGGTCGAGCCATTTTCCGAGTCTTTCGGCGGAAGGGTTTTTTGAACAAAATGATCCGGAATCGGGCTCCGGCGGCCTACGGCTTCAAGACCTTGTTTTACGGGACGTTACTTCCTGCGCCGATTATCGGGGAGCGGACCAAAGGGGTATTGGCGGCCCTGGGCGAGACCGAGCATGAAATCGGGGTGCATGGCTACGATCATGTCTTTTGGCATGACCATCTGGGCCGGCTGAGTGAAGCTCAGGTGCAGGAGCAGATGGCCGCGGGAATAGATGCGGTGACGCGATTGACCGGGCGGCAGGTCAGGGCTTTTGCCTCTCCGGGGTGGCAGGTCTCCCGGGCCAGCCTGGCCGTGGAAGATCTAATCGGGTTTAAGTATGCCAGCGATACCAGGGGCCGGTCTCCGTTTCGTCCCGATCTGGGCGGCGTCCATTATCTGACTCCTCAAATTCCCACGACTATGCCTACTATGGACGAGATCATGGGGCTGCCCGGTGTGGGCCGGGATCAATTAGCCGTGGCCATGCTTAGCCACATTAAGAAAACTCAATTGAACGTCATGACC
>JADFXK010000500.1 GCA_015233625.1 Deltaproteobacteria bacterium
CTTCTCCGTATTTCCGCATGAGGTCGAATAGCTCGTCAAACAGCTTGTCGGAGTCGGCTTCCAGTTTATCAAGCCGCTTCCCGCAGGCTTGGCAGGTTTCTTTATCTATCTTTCTTCTATTCAGGTCTTCAATTTTAGTTTCGATACGGGCGAAACTGGTTTCCGATTGTTCTGCCTGAAGCCGAAATGGAAGCCGGCTATCGGCAATCTGGCTCTTAAGGTTGCTGTAGATCATTCTAAGCGCCCAGCCCAGCACCCCGAGAAAAGCCATAGCTGAAATAATTGGAAGGTCATGAGACATTGACGACCCCTCCGCTTAGTTTGGTGTAGCAGGATATCTGCAAATCTATTTGCGCCTCGTTGTTCCCGACATGTGAGGCACAAATAGACAGATCACGATGTTTTTGCCCCGGCGGGCTGATTTTGGGTTTTGACGGCATTGACCATGGTGTTGATGTCATTAACTAATTTTCGGATATCATCTTGCTTTACCAGCAAAGAATTCCAGTCGTTAACGTCTTGAACAAGTTGAGCCGCATCGCAATAAACCTTTACTCCGGCTGAGACATCGGCAATGATCGGATCAACGGTGGCGGCAAACGCAGCCTGGTATTTGGTTTCGATTTTGATGGCCGTGGCCGCGACGATGGCGACATTGGTGAGGTCGGTTAAATCCTGACATGAGGCGATAGCGATGGCCTTGTAGTTGTGGCTGTCCGCTTGGATAGCTTGTTGGGTGGCGCAGCCGACGAGCAAAAGCAACATGGCAAGGCATACGATTTTTTTCATGATTTTCCTCCAGTGATTTTTTGTATAATTGGATGATCGGCCCCGAACTTTTCTGCGCTGCGTCCGATCGCATAAATGCCTGTGACAGAAGCCCAGGCGACCCAAAACGAATCAGGCAGGGCCATTACGGGGGGTGATATGGGATGGCCTAACATGGTCGCGACGAAGGCCGCCACTGGTGTTAATACTCCATTGAGCAAAAAGATCAAGAGCCCAACGTAGATAATGCTCGGCCTGGCCCGCTTAGTGTACTTATCATCCTGGGTAAGTTCGGCTATCACTATAGCCTTTTGAGCTTCCACCAGGGTATTCACCTGGCCGGCCACCAGGGCACCGACGGCTTGTTCCGCCTGTGTTTTTTGTTCATCGGTCATCGCCGGCGGCCAGAAACGGCCCAACACGCCGGATACCAAATCCGCCACCGAACCGATTCCGCTCAGATCAAGCCCCATAATTAACAATCCTCTGCCGTTGCCCATTCGGGTTTAGTTTTGATGATGGTATAAATCTGAGCCCTGGCAAGTTCCGGGGTATAGTCATCCCCCGAGATCACCGTGGTGGTCCCGGCCAAAGGTTGGCTGTTTGATTCCCTGGCCGCTTGATTGACATATCCGAACAGAGTGATGTTGTTGGATTTTTCGCGGAAATTGTCTTCCACCCGCCCGATGTTCCAATAGGTCGCCGGGATACCAAAGTTTGTTGCGATTGAAACGGATAAAGCCATAATTCCTCCTTATGCGGCTGCAAGGTTGGTTACCGTACCTGAACTGCCTTTGTATTTTAATGCTCCGGCTGAAACATAAAGGATGCCGCCCGATCCAGGATTAGTGGTCGGTGCCGTAGTACAATTATGTATATGGATGACTCCCTGCCCACCTGCATAATCGGCCGCATCCGTCAATAATCCGATATTTCCTTGCCCTTTAGGACTAATCACAAGATTTACTATGGAGGCAACACCTGCAGTTTTGATACAACAATCCGTGGTTCCTCCATATACCGAAACATAATTTGTTGTGCTGTCTTGACCTACGGCAACTAACGCAGGCGAAAAGGAAGCGGATGTCCGGCCCATCTCGACTTGACCTGCCGTGGTAACGCGGAAAAAAGAATTAACATCGAGTAATGATGCCGGGTTATTCGTCCCAATACCTACGTTCCCCCCGGCCGCATTGAGGCTGATATACTGCGTTGATAAGCTTTGGATTTTATAGTAGTAATTGCTAGTTATCCCGCCCCAACCATTGGCTGCGTTATAGGTCAGATTATTAGAATATGCCCTAACCGCTCCGCCGCTGTCTGTGTTGTCGTTAGATATAATATCGAGTTTTACCCCAGGGGAAACCGTTCCCATGCCGATATTCCCACTGGATTTTATGACAAGTCCGCTTGTCGGGGTATTAACGACTGGTGTGATGGCCATATCGCTGGTGCCGGACCCGTCTATAACCTGCATGATAAATGGATGTGTCAGGCCAGACCAGTATGTGTAATATTGGCCGTATCCTACAGAGTAGGTATAGGTTGATCCATCTGATGTAGTTAGGCGGATAGATGAATCAGTCGCATGTAGCATAGAAAGTTGCGACGGGCCTGTGGATGTTCCTACCCCAAGAGTACCGCCTACGGTCAAATTGCCGCTGACCGTAATGGAGCCGCTGCTGATAAATCCCTGGATCGTCGGAGCGGTCAATACTCCGGAAATGGTCATCCCGCTGCTGATTACCGGAGCGGTGATGGCACCGGTAACCGTGAGGACACCGCTTATTTTAAAACCAGGCAAAATGGTTGACGAGGTAATGGTCGCCTGTTTTCCGGGCAATTGCCCAGAAATCGTTATTAAAGCCGAGTCGATCTGGACATGAGTGTTGGCCCCGATGTTGGAAAGTTTGGTATGATCCAGCGTCCCAACGGCTGTTTTTTCGACCCAGGTTTTGTCCCCCTGGTAGACCTGGGTGGTTGTTCCTGGAGCAATCAGTGGTTGGCTGCCGGAATGAGGATTTGATGCGCATAGATGGGTATCAATTTGAGAATGGGTATTTGTCCCGATGTTGGAAAGTTTGGTATGATCCAGCGTCCCAACGGCTGTTTTTTCGACCCAGGTTCGGTCTCCTTGATAAACCTGGGTGGCTGTGCCGGACGCGATAATTGTCGTGACTGATGACTGTTCGACCCAAGTTTTATCGCCTCGCCAGAGTTGAGTAACCGTGCCGGTGGCAAT
>JADFXK010000501.1 GCA_015233625.1 Deltaproteobacteria bacterium
GGATGAGGATGCCTTTATCTTTATCAAGCAGAGTCCGGCTGTTCTGAACTGTCTGGATAACGATGATGCCGGTGAAAAAGCCGCGTGGAATAACTGGATCAGTGACTTAAAGAACGTTACCCGGCTATATCCGCCAAAGCTTAATGATGGGACCTGGCCCAAAGATATCACTGACGCCTATCAGGGCGGTGCAGATTTAAGGCGATGGGTCAGGGTGGGACTACATTTGGCCAATAAAAAGAAAGCATGGACCCGGCCATCAGGCACAGTTACAAAGCCCAAACCCGACGTTAAAAAGGCAGAACCGCGAATCGAAGCAGTCACGCCTCAGATCGAATCTGGGTTCTTTGCTATAGGAACTGTTGAAGAATACGGATACCTCGACGGCCGAGGCTTGGTTTTCGGTCCCGGTGACTTTGTGGAGGAGATGACACTGACTGATTGGGCCAGGTACACGGCTTTGAAGTCTAAACGGCATACCGATTTGCCTGACGATCTGAGGCATAAAATGTACCTCTCGCCTGGTGGGACGGGTTACACACCGGCATGGCCATATCAACACCAACGACGGACGGTCATTTATCCGGTGATTGTTGGGCAGTTGACCGGATTCACCGAGGAAGTAATGGAATATGATGATGAATGAAGCTGTTACGGGAGCCGGCCATCAGATACTTGTTCCAGAGTATCATTGTCTGAGCCAGGGCCACGATTACCAGCCCGGCAGGTACAAGAATACTTGATTAGTTCCTACTTCCGACTAGATAGCTGAATAGCCCGGTCTTGAGAGGCTCCAGGAGCCCTCTAATTGCCTCCTCAGCAGCTTCAAAATGATCTGGATAAAGATGGGGTTATCCAAGTTTATGACGCTAAAATTTGGACATTTGGACGTGTCTGAGCGGCATATATTTCTAAAGGAGAACAGTTGGATATCCAGTTTGTGATCATGCTTTTTTTATCTAACGGTGGTCCGGCCAACAGGGATCATCCTTAATTTGATCTTGTTAAAGCTAACCAGCACCTCCAGCAACGGCCGCCCTCCGGTCCCAGGGAGAAAAGTCTTTGAGAAACGCTGGAAGCGCTGGTTTCAGACAACATGCCATAGGTAGCTGGAAAAAGCAATGATTGTTCTTTATCGAGATGAATTTGACCGAACAGCTCCAGCGACTTTTGACAACGTTGGGGGAGAAGTCTTAGCGAAATGCCGGAGCCGCCCGGTGATGCAACCATGCCAGAATGTGTGGTTAAAGGCAAGGCTGAGATGATTCTTTCGGGCTGGAAATGATCTGTTACTAGCACCGCTGGCCCGACCTAATATGTGGTAAAATACCTGCCCTTAATCAGATCCCCGGATGTCACGAAGAATGAACCTCCCCTTATCCGACCCGACTCTGACCGCTGTGGTGCTAAAGCGGTGAGGGCTTCTGAACAACATATGGAATAGAAAAAAGATAAAGGCCGGGCGTTAATCCTGGCCTTCATCTTTTGTACCGGAACAATAGACTGCCCTTCTCGTACCCTGACAGGCTGCCTAAATACTTTCAGTGCGTGGGGAATAGTGTGGGGTAAAATATGACATGCAAACACAACATATTTAAATAACAACAAAATTTAAAATAGAATCTTTCCTTCTGGCGATCAGCATCTTGGTCAATTTTTTGGACACCAGGCCGGCCATGATGGCCTTGATGGTCAGTAGATCGGCTTTATCTTCACTGGGTAAGGTACTCTGGTAGACTGATGCTTCGGCCCGGTCCACAAATTCTTCTCCATGCCGCATCAGCGGGACCAGAGGCATCAGGCAAAGGTTGCCCTCCTCGAATATCTCCCGGGCATCGAATTCCGAGAGTTGGATCAGGCGAAAACGAAACAAGACGTCTTCGTCTTCATATTTCCCTGAGGCGACTCCAGACGGTCGCAGCAGCAACACGTATCCCGAAACCCCTATATGGTATTTTAGCATATATCGGCATCGGTATTCAAGTAGCCGGAGGGGCACGTCATGGTCCCAACGGGTTTGGATCTCAAGGAGAATCAGACGTTGTCTTCCGGTCTCATCCGTGATCATGATGGCAGAATCGGTGTGTCTGGCGTTCACCGTCTCGGTTGGTATCTCCTCTAGAAGATCGCTGGACGCCACTGGTATCCCGACCAGACGCCGAAGGATTTCTTCCCGACATTTTTCTATGAGTATTTTTGAGCTGATATCGTGGTGCATTGGATTTCCTTAGAAATTTAAGAATGGGTCCGGTGCATGGCGATCAGAAGTATTTGGGGCTTCAAATTTTGTATTTTAGCATGTGTTGGCTTCAACATGCAAGTGATCTCAATGCCGAATCCGGTATCGGGTCGCCTATCGGGAAGTTTAATAAGGTTGCCCTGATATCTTTACTTGCGGTCGCCGGCCGGGCTGTGATATTAATTTTTAGCTGGCGCCCTGGTCTTCCCTGGAGTGCGAATTGCCGGCTTTCCTTTGGCCTAAACTTAGATCCCGTTAACTCAGTGTTGGGAGTTTATATGCAGACTAATATCAGACTCGACGACGGCTTTTCCCTGGATTTGACCAATATGACGGCCCAGACGCTAAGGGAGGGTGTAACGCCCCAAGATCTGCTGGAAATGGCCGGGAAGGCGACAGAGGCATTGAGTACTCTGACCAGGATCAGAGAAGGAGAAGTGCAGGCCCATGGCGAGCAGGTCAAGTTTATGCACTTACCCTATCCGGATGCCGGAATAGTGAACGTGGCCAAGATTACTTCTTGGGCCGATAACCTGGTCGGGCAATTCGACGCCGTGGTGTCCATCGGCATCGGCGGTTCATATTTGGGCAACAAGACCATTCAAGAAGCCCTGGCTCATCCCTATTTTAACGAGCTGTCGGCCAAAGGCAGGGGAGGGCGCCCCAAACTTTATTTTGCCGGCCAAAATCTGGATCCGGCCAATTTGCGCGGCTTGTTGGATGTCATCGACGTGGGCCGGACCATGTTTGTGCTCATTTCCAAATCTGGT
>JADFXK010000502.1 GCA_015233625.1 Deltaproteobacteria bacterium
AGAGCATGGCTACCAGATTAAGAGACGCTCTTCGAGAGGATGACACCATTGCCAGGATTGGCGGGGATGAGTTCGTGGTGATTTTGCCCCAAATCAACAGTGTCGACGACGCCACTCTGGTGGCCGAAAAGATTGCCCAGGAAGTGGGACGACCAGTTGATATCGAAGGTCAGGAGTACCAGGCAGGCGTCAGCATCGGCATCTCTATCTACCCTTTACATGGGGAAGATTCGGAAATATTGATCAGACTGGCGGATAAGGCCATGTATACGGCCAAAGACAAAGGACGAGACAACTGCACTTCCAATGCGTGCGTTCACCCGCTTCAATTTTGACGGAATGAGGCGAAAAGACTTGACATCCGTCACTTAACAAGATAGGTATCAGGGTAATTAGTGGGGGTGTCTCGGCCTTTTGACTGGTCCGACCGGCTCTGAATCGGGGGCAATCAAAGCCCTGGTAATTTCCTGATACATTTCTCGAACCGCCTGGATAAAGGAAAACATATCATGAAATTTCGGGTGCTGATTGCCCAAGATGAAGACGGCGTCTTTGTGGCCCAATGCCCCGACTTACCCGGATGCTTATCTCAAGGCCGGACCAGGGCTGAAGCCGAGGTAAACATCACAAATGCCATTGGCGGCTATTTGAAAAGCCTACAGCAACATGGCGAGCCTGTTCCTCCGTCGATATCTGAAGAAATTGTTGAGTAGGTTGTTTGAGTCCCCGCTTGCCTCAAATCTCCGGGCCATTACCCATCAGGCCGGTTTGACTGTGGAAGAACTGCTAAACTTATTTAACGGATGACTTTCTTGTCATTTGGGTTTTCTTATTGAGGCTGGGCCATGCTTTCTCGCGTGCTTTCGAGTGCCGTTTTGGGGATAGACGCCTACCTGGTGGACGTGGAGGTGGACGTCGCCAACGGCATGACCAGGTACATTACCGTGGGTTTACCGGAAGCGGCCGTCAAGGAAAGCAAGGATCGAGTCACCCGAGCCATCGTTAACTCCGGCTATGTTTTCCCTTTTGAGACCATCACCGTCAACCTGGCCCCGGCTGATATTCGGAAAGACGGCGCCGCCTTTGATTTGCCTATCGCCATCGGGATCCTGGCGGCATCCGGGCTCATCCCCGACGAAGCCTTGCGCCGGCATATTATTTTGGGGGAACTGGCCTTAGACGGGTTAGTCAAGCCCATCAAGGGGGCCTTGCCGGTGACGATCGCGGCCAGGGATGAAAATATGGACGGGGTGATCTTGCCCCGAGAGAATGCCGCGGAAGCGACCGTTGTGGCCGGCATCCACGTGTATGCCATCGACTGTTTGTCCCAATTAGTCGATTTTCTTTGTGGAAAAGTTGATATCGAACCCTATTCGGCCGAAGTTCCGGACCAGGCTCAGGTCTTGGATGATCACCTCCCCGATTTCTCGGATGTCCGGGGCCAGGAGCATGTCAAGCGGGCCCTGGAAATTGCTGCTGCAGGGGGACACAATCTGGTCATGATCGGGCCGCCCGGGTCCGGCAAGACCATGCTGGCCCGGCGGATTCCGTCTATCCTGCCGACCATGACCTTTGACGAATCTTTGGAAACGACCAAGGTCTACAGCGTCATCGGGCTATTGCCCCGGGGCAAGTCCCTGATCACCGTCCGGCCCTTCCGCGCCCCCCACCACACCATTTCCGATGCCGGTCTGATCGGTGGCGGCCAAATTCCCAGACCCGGCGAAGTCAGCCTGTCCCACAACGGCGTCCTGTTCTTAGACGAGCTGCCTGAGTTCAAGAAAAATGTATTAGAGGTCATGCGGCAACCGCTGGAAGACGGGCATGTGACTATTTCCCGGGCCAGCGCCAGCCTGACCTATCCGGCCGGGATTATGCTGGTGGCGGCTATGAATCCATGCCCATGCGGTTACTTAGGCGACACCACCCACCAGTGTCATTGTGCCCAGGTCCAGGTCCAGCGTTACCGGTCCAGGGTGTCCGGGCCGCTGATGGACCGCATCGACCTCCACGTAGATGTGCCGGCCGTACCCTTTAAAGACCTCACGGCCCCCGTGGCCGGGACGGAAACGTCGCAAACCATCAGGGCCAGGGTGGAGCGAGCCAGGGCGGTGCAACAGGATCGTCTGAGCAAGCACCGCCGGGTCACCTGCAATGCCCGGATGACCTCTAAAATGGTGCAAGCCTGTTGCGCCATAGACGAAAAATCTTCAAAACTCCTGGAGCGGGCCGTGGACAAACTGGGCCTGTCCGCCCGGGCCTACACCCGGGTCCTCAAAATCTCCCGGACCATCGCCGACTTATCCGAAACCGAGAGCATCACCTCCGAGCACATCCTCGAAGCCTTACAATACCGCACCCTGGACCGACGGATGGAGTAAGACCGGCTGTTCCCTTCTACACCTTCGATTCATCCCCTCTCGACTCCCATGATTGCCTGCGTCTGTGGGTCTCACCCGACAGCGCTCATCTGCGCCGTCTACGGATTCACTTCTTCCTCCCGATTAATGAAACCTGCCCGACTCAGGTTACTTAGTGACATACACCTGGACCGAATCATAACGGAGAGTATCCATATCAAGAGATCCATTCGGGGTGAGATCGACGCCGAAATAAAAAGTATAATCGCCCACTGGAAGAGCCATGTTCAACACCTCAACCGTCTGAGCTGAACTGGACAAAACCGCCTGGGTGTAAAGATTTATCCCAGGTAACCATCCGCCTGAATAAGAGTATGAATACCACCCTGACGAAGTGCCCGCGGCAACCCACCAGTCCGCCTTTTGGCCGGCCGCCGTGCCGGGATCAAGACTGATGGTAATGCTGACCGGACTGGTTGACGAGATGGTCAACGGATCATGAGAGCCGTTCGCTTTTACACTGGGTTGCAGGTGAAGGTTCGGAGCCAGATATCCTCCGCCGTTCAAGGTATAGGTCTTGTTGCCCAGCCATTTATTGGCGGCGAGGCTCGCGTCATAATAGACATTGCCGCCTCTGCCGTGGATGT
>JADFXK010000503.1 GCA_015233625.1 Deltaproteobacteria bacterium
GGCAAAGAGTTTCTTCCATGAATAACACCGGCGCCGCCGGGGTCCCCGACTGGTTGCTTGTTATTATTTTGATGTTAATATAGGGATAAACGCATGTTCATTTTCAATCTATGACCCGAAACCGGCAACGAGTAACCAGGAACGAGCAACCAGGAACGCTAATCCCCGGCGGTAAAGTATTTGATCAAGGTGCTGATATTGCCATCGTCAACAGGAAAACACAATTCAAAATGGTCTACCAAACTTTTGATGAGAGGCAGACCCAGGCCCCCGGGGATTGTCTTATCCATCTGGTCGAATTCTTTGATAACAGCCATTTCATTTGCTTGCCGTCCCTGATCTTTGATGGTGATTTCCAGCCGATCAGGATGAGCATAGAAGTCGATGGTAATCGGTTTATCATGGTGTCCATCGTAGCTATGCCGGATGACATTGGTACAGACTTCATCTAACGCCAGCTTGATTTTATACAAGTCATTCTGACTGAAATGAATTATGTCTCCGAATCTATCGACTACGGCCCGGACCACTCTTAATAGGATCGGGTCGCTGAGTATGGTTAGGCTGACGATAGGAGACATATTTCAATTCCAGGCTGTCGACGATAGAAGATTATATACTAATACTGGGCTGACGCTGGATTGTCAAGACCTTATTGGTTAGTCAAATCAGACGTATTTAAAGGAACCGCGCAGAGATATGGTCACTTTTGCAGTCATTCTTGAAATACAAGAATGCGGCATCAGTTATCGTAATCAACGCTGGTCGAAAAAGGTGCCGACTTCACTGACAATAGTGTCAAACTGCTCTGGGCGGCGCCAATTGATTCGGGCATCTCGGCGGAACCAGGTGAGTTGGCGTTTGACATAACGTCGGGTGTCGCGTTTAATTAATTCCACTGCCTGGTCCAGGGGATGCCGGTCCAGCAGAAAATCCACTAGTTGCTTATAGCCGATGGACTGGAGCGGCTTTAACATCGGATCATACCCCCGGCGCAATAATTCCTGGATTTCCTCTATCCAGCCGGCTTGAAGCATGGTTTCCACTCGATCCTCGACCCGGCGGTAGAGTTCGGGACGATCTACATCCAGGGCCAGGATGAAAGGCACGAAGCGCTGCTCCTGGAAGGCGTGGGCCGACCGTAGTTGAGACGCGGGAGATCGGATTATATTGATGATTTCCAAGGCTCGGATGACCCGAAAGGTATCGTGGGGATGAATTTCAGTCGCGGCCTTGGGGTCAGCCTTGACCAGTTTGGCATAGATCGCGGCTGGACCTTCCGTCGCGGCCATTTCCCGCATAGCCGTGCGAAAGGCCGGATCCGGTTCAGTGCCCCCGATCAATCCGCCTAACAGCACTTTGATGTATAGCCCGGTCCCGCCGGCCACGAACACCCTTTTGCCTCGGGTAGAGATTTGCGTCGCGGCTTCTCCGGCCAGGACTCGAAACGCGGCGGCGTCAAACGGTTCATTCGGCCAGACCACATCGATCAAGTGGTGCGGCACCAGATCTCGTTCCGCGGCGGTCGGTTTGGCCGTACCCACATCCATCAGCCGGTAAACCTGCATTGAATCCGCACTGATGATTTCGCCTTCAAACCTGCGGGCCAGTTCAATGGCCAGGGTGGTTTTTCCTGTGGCTGTCGGTCCGGTAATGACCACCACGGAGATGGGTGCCGGACAGGCCTGAGTGGAACTGGTTATGTTTTTGTCCATAGATCATTCGGGGCGTTGAATTGCCCAATCGGATTGGGCTGTTGATTCCCGGGTGGCGGCTAGTTGGTTTTCCTGGCTGCCTGCTCTTTCCTGGCGACCCGTTCGAGTCGGTTAACCATCTCGTTGAATCCGATAGGTTTTACACTGCTTTTATTGACCAGTTTGATTCCGAGCAGGCTGATCATGTCTATCCCTAATATCTCTTTCTGCTTGATCAAATATTCTTTCCCGTTTTCTATAATGTCGCCTCTGATGATAAACCCGCCGTTATGCAGTTCACAACGAATGCCCAATCGGTCGTAGGAAAACTTGTGGAACATAAGATCAAGACCCAGGGGCAGATTTAAGCCGGACTCTTGGCCCCGACTGATGATTTGAAGATCATTGATCGCGGCTAGGCTGACAGATTGCTTCACCCCCGGCTTTTTTATTGAATAAAGTTTCATTCGGAATTGCTCGGGGCGGCCTTGAGAAATCACCAGATTATCAATATCAGCTCCCAATACACCAGTTACTCGGCCGAATGACAGGGCCGTCGTCAGCTTTTCCAGGTCCATGTCTTTGGCCGTGATGTTGCATTCTATTTTGCGTTTAAACTGGAAGGGTTGTGAGACGGCGATTCGGCTGATGACAGCCTGGCCGTCAAAAAGTGAGGCGCTTAGGTGTCCCGCCGCCACCACTTGCCCGCGGTCGATGGTCACGGGAGTAAGCTGACCCCAAAGCCGTCCCTCCAGGTGACCGGGTAGTGGTGGCCAGCCCAGTTTGCTTAAGTCAACGTTCTCCACGGTGCTGGAGGCGTTAATCACAAAATTTGGCTGGAATGGGTGCTTGATCGAGATTTTTTCGAACCTGATCCGTCCGGTCTTTAGTGGGAGGGATAGATCGCCGACTGTCATTCCCGAGGCGGACAGTTTGACGGGCAGATCTATCTCGGCCGCTGAGACTAAACTGGAACTGATGGACCCGATGCGGATCCGTCCTTTTTGAGAGAGTTCGGAAGTCCCCGCGACGGGTGATTTGCCTTTGCCTGGCCACCAAATTACCGGAAGATCGATTTGAACATCGCGGCACCGGAGCGAATGGTTGATCTCAACCTGTCCTCCGGTTAATTGCATCCGGCCCGAAAAAAATAATCGGTCCAACCAGTTCCGGGCCGAAGATGGGACAGCCTGGGATGATAACTGCACTGATGACCGGATATGGCCTGAGGGGATCAAGGACTTGGCCGGCGGAAAGCCGGATGCCGAACGTTCGGCCGCAAGCTCCCGGGGCCCGGTTTTCAAAT
>JADFXK010000504.1 GCA_015233625.1 Deltaproteobacteria bacterium
GATCCACTTCGTGGTCTTTAAGAACCTGCAAGGCTTGAGCGCCGCTTTCCGCCGTCAGGATTTCGTAATCTCTCTCCTCCGAGAGAAGAGCTTCCAAATTAATTAGATAATTCTTTTCATCATCGACAACGAGGATGGTTTCCATACGAGACTCACCGAAATAGGCTATAAGGATATATTGTTACCTTAAATTGATTCCTTCTTGGGGGTCCCGACTTCACCGGGTAAGTCGGCCAAAGGAAAGCTAATGATCACTTTTGTCCCCCGGGGGGAAGATTCCGCGACCGGGCTTTGAAAATCAATGGCCGCAGCATGGCTGTCCAGGATATTCTTAACAATAGACAGCCCCAGTCCGGTTCCCTTTTCTTTGGTAGTAAAAAAAGGGTCGCAAATTCTCTTCATCATTTCCGGATCAATTCCTTCTCCGGTATCAGCAATGCAAACTTCAAACAGGGTGTCGTGATTATCATTTTTAACGGTGGTGGTCACGCTGATCTCGCCGCCTGAGGGCATGGCGGCCACGGAATTGTTAAAAATGTTAAGAAACGCCCGATACAGCAGGTCCGAGTCCCCCATGATATGAACACAGCCACCAACATATTGCTTTTGAAGGACAATTTGTTTAAAATCCATTTCAGAGGCTAACTGAAACAGATTTTTATCCAAAACATTTTCGACGTTGCAAGGGGCCAGCCGTGGCGTTTGAGGCCGGGCAAAGTCGAGAAATTCCGTAACGATATTATTCAATCGCCTGGATTCTTCAACAATAACCTCGGCCAGCCGATTGTTGGGTTCGTACTTGTGGATCTTCTTACCAAGCAGTTCCGCCGTACTACGAATAATGCCCAGGGGCGTCCGAATCTCATGGGCCACTCCGGCCACCATCCGCCCCAGACCGGCCAGACGCTCGGCCTGGTTAAGTTGTTCCTCTAATTTCTTACGCTCCTGTGACCGCCGTTCGATGATTGTCTCGCCTCGTTTCACGATTTGCCGTAGAACGATGAAGACCATAATCATAATTCCAAGCGAAACGCCGGAAATCAGGTATTGATTTTTGACCACATCTTCATACTCAGAGGACAAATCTTGTGTTATCTCGAAAACGCCCAGGATGGGTCCCGTCAAGTTATAAAAAGCTTTTTCAGCGCGTAACGGAATATATGTAATTAACTTCTTCTCCTGGACAACGGTGATGAAATCAAACCACATCGAGCCGCCTTTAGAGACCAGGCGAGATGAATGCCGCCCTTTCAACGCCACCTGATAATCAAGACCACCCTTGTTTTCTTGACCAACCAGCGCCTTGTCGGTACTATAAACAATGCTCGCCTTTAAATCAAAAATCGTCACGCGATCAATATGAAAACTGTGAATAGTGGCCCGGACAATATTATCGAGCCGTTCGTATTGCACTTCCTCCCGAAGACTGATTTCCCCAAATTTAAACACAGTCGGAACGATAAACTGTAAAAAAACCTGGTGGTTTAGATTTTCAGCCAAAAGTAGGGCATACCCTTCAGAACGTTCCAAAATGGAAATCCTGGCCCGATGGCTCAGAATCCAGGTCAAGATAATGGCCCCCAGCATGATCACAATGAAGCTGGTGAAAGAAAAATACTTGACCAGGGCGAATGGTTTGACGGCATCGACGCCGACCTGTATCTTTGCAAATCGCATAAATAGTCACCATGAGGCAAGGTAGAGAATCTGACCGCAAATATCAAGATGCAATAACACTACCTGGTTTCATCGGCAGATGTCAATAGCCCGGTTAAACATTAGGTGTAGGTGCAGTCGTCGGCCCATGCCTTTCAAGACCACGGCTATGTTCCCTAATTGAACTGCGAAAAGAAATCTTCTTAATTTTTTTCATTTCACCAAGAAATATTTGTGAAAAAAATAACTTGTGTATCCGACGGACGACAAAATTAGTCAATCGACTCTATCACCCCGACTATTGTGTTACTTTTATCTTGACAAGATCAAATCTATGAATATACTGCTCCCCTAGATTGGGTAGGAAATCATTCCAGACCAGCCGCGGGCAGACCGCAGCAATAAATAGTCCCGATGTAGACCACGCGGTGACCGGGGGGTCACCACGTAACGATACACCCCGGGGGGGGAAACATTAACTGAGATCAGTGAAAGGAGAAAAGGATTATGAGAAGAGCTATTTGTATCATGGCCGTCCTGTTCGGGTTTGTTTTTTTATTGACCCAGCAGGTTATCGCTGATGACGTCCAGCCACCAGTCAAATCTTCGGCGGGTAAATCCCTAACCGATGTGCTCATGGAAAAGGGCGTTATTTCCAAAGATGAAGCTAAGGAAATTAAGAAGGACGAGTCAAAGGGCCTCAACCTGCCCAAAGGCCTGCAGGGAGTTTCGTTGGGCGGCACCTACTTCATCAATTATTTTATCCGGAACTATGACTCCGGCTCCAAAGCCAATGACAACGGGTTCTCTCTAGACCGGGCTTACCTCACTTTGGGCAAGGAATTCACCCCCTGGTTCTCGACCCGAGCCACTGTTGACGTTACCTATGATAAAAAACGGGGCAGCACAGGTACCGACGCCAGTGAAATCGGCTGGGAAGTCCGCATCAAGTATGCATACGGCCTGTTTGATTTCAAGAATCTATTCGGTATGGAAATGCTCGGCGACCAATTCCGGCTCCAGAGTGAAGTCGGCCTGGTCCACAACGCTTCCGATAACTATGACGACTCCCTTTGGCCATATCGGGTGGAAGGCAAAAACTTCCTGGATCGTCACAACATCATGTCCACCTCCGACTACGGCGCCAACATGCACCTGACCTTAGGCGAGATGGACAAAGAATTTAAGGAAAGAGTTGAAAGCAAGTATGCCTCCCGTTGGGGTGGTTTCTACGCCGGTGTTTATAACGGCGCCGGGTTTGACCGCAGTGAACGGAACGACACCAAGTTCTTTGAAGGCCAACTCTGGATTCGGCCTCTCAACATGTTTGATTGGG
>JADFXK010000505.1 GCA_015233625.1 Deltaproteobacteria bacterium
CCAGGTCGGCGGCTGACTTCCGGGCACATTGGATTAAGATAAAAAACCCCGCCCTCAATATCCGAAAACGGGGTTTTGCAAGGAAACCATATTCTCAATGGAATTACATCGGCAAGAGAGGAATTCGTGGTGGTGATCAAGGATGAGGGTGACCAATTGTGGTTGTTGACTTCTTACCCCAAAAAAAGTGACCTTGCACCCTTGGACTTGCTTTCGGTAAAAAGAAATTGACATTTCTGTCCCTATTCGCTTTGTAACGCCCAGTACGGAGTCTTGGTAGCTCCAATGTGCAAGGTCACTCGTGTAACGATACGCCAGGTGGCCAAAGATGTCAAGAGTCGGCAATTTTGACTTGAAAAAAAATGCCGGTCGGACAGGCCCTGAACCAGGATAGCCTGCTGCATTCAAAATTGGAATTGCTGTAAAAAACCCCGCCCTCCTAACCGAGAACGGGGTTCTGTACTGGTGGCTCATTAAATTATAATGGATTACTTATTGACGGTGACGGTGTCGAGGACTGATCCGTCATTTTTGATGACCGTAACGGCCGTGGTATTGCCGTCGATGTCGAACCGGGCGAAATGATATACCGCAGCGGCTTTGATGATGTAGGGCACCGCATTGGGATCATAGGGGGTGATATTGTCCAAAGGCGCCCCGCCGCCGCCCAAGGACAAGTAGGTAACACCGTTAACCTTCAGGTAGGCATAATGATGGACGTGCCCCTGCAAGACCAGTTTGACGCCTGTTTTTTCTATAATGGGGCAGAAGGCGGCCTGCAACGCCGGCGTATTGGCTTTGCAATCCCAGATAGGCGTATGAAGCGCCACGATCTTCCACGGCTTGGTGCTGTTCTTCAGGTCATTTTCCAGCCAGGTCAACTGGGCCGCGTCCACCGCCTCGTTGGGGTAGGACCAGGTATCGATAATGGCGAAATGGGCCGGACCATAATCGAAAGAGTAATAATAGCGACCGGGCGTCTGATAAAATTTGTACGGCCAGTATTTGAGGAACAGGGCGCCGATGTTCTTGGTGTCCAGAACAAAATAGCCTTGATGGTAACCTTCGTGGTTGCCCAAGACGCCCATCATGGGCAGGGAGGCCAGTTTGGCCATCGAATTTACGTAAATCGGGTTAAACATTTCCCGGTTCCACACGGCCTCGCCTAACCCGTAGGTGACGTAATCACCAGTGTGGACGGTGAAAGTTTGCCGCTGGGCGGGATTATTATTCATATCCTGCAATACCTGGGCGCAGACGCCATCGAGGACATTGGGCTGCGTCCGGGTGTCGCCGTAACAGTAAAAACTCAGTGTCGTGGCGGAATCGGCCGGCGCCGTCCGGAAGGAACCGGGAAAGGTTTTGTCATTGACCGCCACCCGGTAATAGGTCAAGGAATTGGGGGCTAGCTTGCTGATGGTGTATGAAAACTGATGCTGATCGGCCCCGCTGCCGGTTTCCGTGACCGTAATGAGGCCATTTCCATAGGTGGTGGTGCTCCCCCATTCAATTGTCGCTTTAGACGGGGTGGAGGTCGTTTGCCACATCACCGTCATGGCCGTGTTATCACCGGAGTAAAGCAGATACGGCGTTTTGGCCATGATGTTGGCCGGATCGGGATTGGTCGAGGCACCATGGATTTTGAACCAGGCCTTACCGTCGGTGGTCGGTTGATGCGTGGCCATCGCCCAGTAGGAAGTATTGCTATAGACAATATCCGGCAAATACATATTTAAAGCAGTCGCTTCATCCTCCAGAGAAGCCGACACCGTGGCTTGTTCACAGTTATATCCGGAGGGGTCTTGAATCACCTTGTATTCATTCAGCAAAAGCATCATCTCGCCGGAAGCTGAAGTACTGAACAAGAAATTAGCCGAGAAATAAGGTGCCTTGCCGTCGACATTGATGATGGGCACAGTTAGTTCCAGGTCCGACCACAGGGTGGCCGAGCAAGGGAGGGCTGTACGATCATCCTGGTCCGGTCCGGAGTCGGCCTTGACACCGAACGGGAAGCCGGTCAGCAGCACCAGCGTCAGCAGGCAGCTCAGAAAATGGCACGTGGTTTTAACCAGTCCGCGATGGCCCATCATGTTCTCCTTTGGACTTAGGCTGAAAATGTAACTCAAGGTCATAACCATACAAATCATTTGAAAGAAAAGAGAGGACCCGAAGTAGTTCTTTTACAATCTGCGCTCTCTCGCTTTTTCTCCGGGTTGGGCTTTCTCTAGAGCGGCCCGCCCCATTGGTGCCGGGGCGGGAATAGATGCGGCCGCCGTTATTTATTGATCGTGAAGCTGTCGATGACGGTTCCGGTATCGTCAATAACCGTCACCGCCATGGTATCGCCTTTAATATCGCATCGGGCGAAATGATGGGCCGACTTGTAGGCCTTGACATAACTAAGAGGACGGACGGGGGTGGGGTTGTCAAGTTCCGCACCGCCGCCGCCGAGGGTTAAGTAGGTCACGCCGTTAACCTCGGACCGGCAATAGTAATGATTATGGCCCTGGATAACCAATTTGACGCCGGATTTTTCGATAATCGGGCATAATTGAATTTGTATTTCTTGGTTATCGGTCTGGCAATCCCAAATGGGGTAGTGGAGGGAGACGATCTTCCACGGCTTGGAGGAGGATTGCAGATCTTGTTTTAACCAATCCAACTGTGCGGCATCGATCTTCGGATTCCCCGAATTCCAGATGGTGGTGTCGTAAGTCCAGGTATCCACTATGGCAAAATGGCTGGGGCCGTAATCGGTGGAGTAATAGAAATGCTTGGGGTCCAGGTATCGGTCGTAAGGAAAGTATTTTCTAAACACATCCCCGAAATGGGCTGCATCCACAAACAAGTCCGGGCCCATATAGCCTTCATGGTTGCCCAATACCGTCAGCCAGGGGATTTTGCCCAATACGGATTCAGTGTTGGTTTTGGACGGGCCAAACAAATCCCAATCCCAGATATCTTCCCACGTCCCAATCAGGGCGGAGTCTC
>JADFXK010000506.1 GCA_015233625.1 Deltaproteobacteria bacterium
CTGCGGAATGCAAGCTTCAAAAGGTAATGTTGATCTTTTTTCCGGTCAGCCGAATGCCCCTGACAGCACGAATGTCGAGATTACTCCTTCTTGGGCTCGCAAAGGTTCTCAGCGATATATTTACCGGTGAACTTTTCCTCCCCAGGGAGCTTCATTTTGAAATTTCCTTCGGCGATAACTACATCAACCCATTCGATGGGAATCCGATCCTCGCGAGGATTGTAGAAAAGAACAGGGCTGCCCCTTAGTTGCTTCTTGGCGTTAAGATCCTGAGAAACAAAGACGTTGGTTCGGGTTTCTTCATTTTTGAATCTCTTCAGGAAACGCCAACCGTCGCGGTCTTCGATTTCCGCACCACTTGACTTTGGGTTGGTACCCTGTTCGGGGGTGGGTTTAGATTTCTCTACGGAATTGTTACTGGTACCCCGTTCAGAGTCGGGTTCCTCTTCGTATTTGTTGGTAGTAACAGTCCAAATAATAAGAGGGTTTACTCTGTTTTTTTCAGGATCAACATTTACTTTTTCATGAACACTTTCCGTTTGTTCCTGCACACTTCCTACTGCTTCATTAACGATTGTTACATCTTTATGAACATTTTCTGTTTTTTCCTGCTCACTTTTTATGTCATCACGATTTCTGGCCAGGGAAATAACCATGGCGTGGCCGGCGGAGTGACGAAAATATTTATTGTCAAACCCATTGGCGCCGACCATAACATAATCAATTCTGGGCATGTCGTCTTTTTTGGTCTTACCTTGAGAATCTTTTTCCTCTTGAGCGACTTGTTGGCTAAGCAATGTTCCGGCAATAGCATCCGGGATCAAATAAATATTGCTGAATCCTCTATCAGCCAGTGAAGTTGTGAATGTGATGCCGTCATGGAAGGTTAAGCGTCCGCCATAAGCGGTACGGTTCTTGGGCTGACCTTCACATACAAATATCCGAAAGAATCGAGAGGCTTTTTTTTCTACAGCGAAACGGTGAATTGGCGTGAAAATAAATGTATTTTCAGGACCATATTTATCCGAGTCGTTGGCACAATATTCTTTCAGCAGTTCGAATACTACTGCGTCGCGGAAACCGCAAATAGATTTGATCACCGTTTCGCTATACCCATAAAGCAAAATGTCGATTGGTTTAAACACCTTCCCATCAGCCTTCTTATTAGGAAAAAATATTTTCAAAAAACGTTCTAAGTTATTTTTGAGGTCGCAGTCAAGCTGTTGCTTAAAAAAACGTGTGGCACCTAAAAACTGCAATTGACTTCTTGTGGTGAAAACAAAGGTTGTCCGTTATTTTTGTTATTACTATTTTTTAAACATTTATAACATATTGTTACGCTGTCTCGTGGAGGCAAATTGCGCGGATAGGCCAAAACGGTCCGTTAAACATTTCGTTCGGGTCTTTTGAGCGCAGTAATCCCTTTACCCCCACGAGGCGTCCTCTTTTTGTTCAGTCTGTAACCATTTCTTAGAAGCTGAGAGCTGATAATGTATTTTCGATCTCCCCCCAACGATCTTTGAAAACATAATTAATTGGTAAGGTCAAAATGTACCGACGTGCTCTGTGAATCAACTTGGCCGGAGTGTGGATAAACCACCTACGGATGGTGCCGGGTTCCTCGCTAAGATGCTTCCTCTGATGAAGCAGCATCATCCAGCAGAGCAGGTTGTAAGCCATAATGCACGTTTGAAAAATAGCTGAAGTGGCCCAGAAATCATCTGTCCGAATGGTCCCTGCAGCTAATTGGTTCTTACACCACTCGATCCAATTCTCACTGGTGGCTCTCTTGGCGTATTTTTTGTGTGCTTCCCAGGGAGTATCAGACTCGTTAACGACGTAACAGAAGGAATCATAGGTCAACTTGGGGATGAGTAACCCTTCAGTTTCAACCGAAACTAATTTTCGAACGGCCACAAACCGGCGGGCCTTCTTCCAACCATGGCATTGATACATGAATTCTGTCGCTTCCACACCAGGTTGGTTTTTAACTTTGGCCCAGTTTTTACCAGATAATTTCTTCTCCAGGTCTTTCATTTTGACCTTGATGAGGTATTTAGCCCCGACTGATTCGAGCAAATCAAGAAGGTCACCGTCAAAGAAAGCACTATCGGCGCGAACGAAAATTTTCCACACCCGTTTCGGGAGTCGGGCCAGACACTCTTTCATAAAGTCGACTGAGCCATTGGCGCTATAGGCAGAACCACAGCGGAACCAATTATGGAAACATTCTCTGGTCTCGTCAATGAAACAGAATAGGGGGTGGTAACTGGGCTGACCCTTCTTCTTTGGGTTATAACCCACTTCAGCACCCTCTTGGTCACCGGTAACGCCGATAACAGAAGAGTCCATATCCAATGTCACCCGGCCAAACCATTTTTTTGACCAGACTCTTTTCCTGGCCTGACTCTCAACCTCAGAGAGTTCGTTGCAGTGGAGGTGATCAAAAAGCTTGAACACCCGGCTGAAGGTAGTGTCGTCAGGGAACCTGGTCCAGTTAAAAAGAGTCCGTATAACTGAATCGTTACGGAGAAACGCCATATGGCTTATGTGCTTGGCTCCGGCAAGTGCACCCATCATTGTCATCATGATGATGTCGCCCACTTGATACGTGGCGGTATCTCCTCGCTCGATGGTGATGAGTTCATCGAGCAACCGGCGGATTCCAAGCTTTGCGGTAAAACGTCCAAAGTGGGTGAGTCCGGCATTGCCGGTGAGATTCTTGGCCGTGAATTCGGTTGAAAATTCCTGCATCATTTTGGTGCCTCCAGATGGTGCGGGTTAAAAGGAATGGAGGCTATAGTATCAGAACGTTAACGGCGCGTCTACTGATATTTCGAGGTCAATTGCAGTTTTTAGGTTACAGTTTTTTTTCGCATGACCCAGGGTGGCGCTTCGCTGACCCTGGGCTAGATTGTTTTTCCCCTTCGGGGAAAGGACTTCGGCTATTCGGAACCTGGTTCTCAGCCTTGAAGGTTCATTGCCGG
>JADFXK010000507.1 GCA_015233625.1 Deltaproteobacteria bacterium
TCATGGCCCAGGCAAACAGAGACTGAAAGGCATAATAGCGGCTGAATCCGGGATCCCCGGCCATGTAGCCCAAAGAATAAACCTGGACCAGGAAACTGATCACCGCCACGATGAGCAGCATCAGGAGACTTAAGGGATCGAGCAAAAATCCAAAGGGGATGACGGTGCGGCCGGAGATGAGCCACTTGACTGTAAATTGCACCGGAGGCCCACCCGGCTGATCCAGGGCCAATATCCAGACGGCGCTGATCAAAGACAGGGTCACCGCGGCCAGGGACAGGCCGGCCGACAACCGGGGCCGGTGGCGAGGAACCACCATGATGGGCACGAACGCGACAAACGGAGCCAGCAAGGCCAAAACGGCGGCTCTAAGCATGGCTCCATCAGGCCAGGATGCAGTCATGGTCAGCCTCGCAGTTTTTGGGCCCGTTCGATATCAATGGAACTCAGGCTGCGGAATACGGCCACGATAATGCTCAGGGCGATGGCTGCTTCGGCGGCCGCGATACCCATGATAAACAGCGTATAAATCTGGCCGATCAGGGGATCCGGGGCCAGGAATCGATTAAAGGCCATAAAGTTGATACTGGCTGCGTTGAGCATAAGTTCTATGCTGATGAGCATCCCGATGAGCGAGCGGCGCTGGAGCAACCCAAACACCCCCAGGGTGAAAAGCAACGCGGCGACAACCAGATAGGTGTGAAGACTGTTCATGACTGACTCCTCCGAGAATACTCGGCAATGATAATGGCCCCCATGATGGCCGCCAGGAGCACCAGAGAGATAACCTCAAAGACCAGCTCGTATCGGGTCAACAAATAGATCCCCAGGGAGGTGATGGACCAATCGTCGTTGGTTACCGCGGCCCGCTGCCAGGGAGTTTTGAAAATAATGGAGTTCAAGATAACGAATACCGTTAAGGCCGCGGCCAGGGCCAGACCCAGTTTGGGAAGGTGGCGCTTGGGTAGAGTCAGGTGGAGCGGCTTGGACAGCATAATGGCGAAGACAATGGGGATACAAATCCCGCCCACGTAGATCAAAATTTCCATCAAGGCAATGAACGGGCTGCCCAGATACAGAAAGACGCCGGCCACTCCGGTCAGGCTCAGGGCCAGCCCCAGGACGCTGTAGAGAATGTTGCGGGGGAAGATGGCGATCACCGCGCCGCCGAAAGTCAGGATCAACGTCCCGGCAAACCCCACCTCGGCTAATACCTGGGGATCAAATAAGTTCTGGAGCGGACTCATCTGGTGTCCTCCCATCGTTTGATCAAATCCACCACGCCGCCCCACCGGCATTCGTAAGCCATTTCATATTCATTGGAAAACTTCAGGGCCTCAACCGGGCAGTTGGCGACGCAGAGACCGCACAAGCTGCAATGGGTGAAGTCGATGAAGTATAAGGAGACTCTTTTGGGCTCATGGGAATGGTCCTTTTCCCCTTGCACCTTAATCACGCCGGTCGGGCAGAGCCGCATACAGATGCCGCAGGCGACACATCCGGGCGGACTGTATTTGGAGGGTATATTGAATTCGATGTGTCCCCGGTAAGCGGCGGACATGGTCAGGCGTTGCCGCGGATATTGAACCGTGACCACGGGTCGGTAAATCCGGCGGATTGTCACTCCCATCCCCGCGACCAGACTGGCCGCGCCGGTAACGATCTCTTTAAACACGCCCATGTCACACTTGCCTGCTATAGTTGTGGGTTAACGGATCAGTTTGATGATACCGGCATACACCACCAGGTGGACCAGAGAGATCGGAATCATCACTTTCCAGGAAAAATTCATGAGCTGGTCGAACCGCAGCCGGGGGAAGGTCCACCGGACCCACATGATCACGAAGACCAGGGTATAGACTTTCAGGAAAAACCACATCCAGCCGGGTAACCAGGGACCGTGCCAGCCCCCGAAGAAAAGCGTGGTGGCCACCGCGGCCACGATCAACATGTTGGAATACTCGGCCAGAAAGAACAGAGCGAAACGCATCCCGCTGTATTCCGTGTGGAACCCGGCCACCAACTCGGACTCCGCTTCGGGAATATCAAAGGGGGCCCGGTTGGTCTCGGCCGTGGCGCAGATGAGATAAATAACCGCCGCGACGGGCATCCAGACCACGTTCCAGACCTTAGACTGGGCCTGAACAATGGTTGACATCTGAAAAGTATTGCTCCACAGCAACACGTTTAACACGGCCAGGAGTAAGGGGATTTCATAAGCCACATTCTGGGCCACGGACCGGACCGCACCCAGGAGGGCATATTTGTTGTTGGCCGCCCAACCGCCCATCAAGATGGGCAGGACATTGAAGGTGGAAAAAGCGATGATCATCAATAAGCCGACGTTCATGTCTCGAATCTGGAGACTTTCACTAAAGGGAATAACCAAAAAATTGACCGGTACGGTCAAAAAGATGGCCACCGGGGCCAGCACAAACAGTTTTCGATCCACATGCCGCGGGGTGATCAACTCCTTGCCGATCAATTTAATCCCGTCGACTAAGGTTTGGAGGATGCCGTGCGGCCCCACTTCCATTGGCCCCGGGCGCAGTTGAATCCGGGCCGCGACCTTGCGTTCCAACCAGATCAGAAACAGGGCATTAATCTGGACCAGGGCCAGAATCGCCGCCAGTCCCACCGCTATCCGGGCCAGATCTGGGCCGAGAATGAGAGTCAGCGTTTGCCAGACATTCGTCATGGCGCTTTCCTCGTCAAAGGATATCCGCAGATTAAGACGATTTACACAGATTATTAATGGCTTAAATTCGTCACCTTGCGTCCGAAATGAGGACACACCAGGTCTATTCTATTGATGGGCTATTCCATTTAAGCCCCGAAAGGGCGCACCAGGTTAGCCCAGGGCAGCGCCCCAATGCTGTTGAATTAGGGGTGCTGAGCGTATTGGAACCATATACCCAGGGTGGCGCTTCGCTGACCCTGGGCTAGATTGGGTAACCCCTACGGGGTATTTAGAA
>JADFXK010000508.1 GCA_015233625.1 Deltaproteobacteria bacterium
CCGGAACTGACCTTGCCCCAACCCAAGTCTGAGGCAGCCGCCGCCTACCTGGGCCTTGACCCCGCCGCGAAAACTTTTCCCCTCGCCGGCATCAAGGCCCAGGCGCTGATTATCGAAGCCTTCAGTATGTATTGTCCCTATTGCCAAAAAGAGGCGCCGCAGGTAAACAAGCTCTATGAGCAGATCCAGGCCTCGGATTTGGCCGGGAAGGTGAAAATCATCGGACTGGGCGTGGGTAATTCCGACTATGAGATTCAAGTTTTCAGAGAAAAATACACCATTGCCTTTCCCCTGTTCCCGGACAAGAGCTTTACCATACATAAGTTGCTGGGCGAAGTCCGGACCCCGTATTTCTGGGTCCTCCGGTTGGATGGGCAAGGCGGGAACCGGGTTATTTATTCAAAACTGGGCGGGATCACGGATTTGCCCGGTTTCTTGAAACTTATTCGAGAAGAGTTGGGTGTTAAGTAGGAGTTTCAATGGATGGATTCGGCCGGATTCGGTCTATCGTCGCCGCAACCTGCAGCTTGTTAGCCTGCCTGATGGTTATTTCCGTAGCCCAGGGTCAGGACTTGCGGAGCGGGATATATGAAGTGGGGAAGTTGAAACCCGTGGATAGCCGGCTCAAAGTCAAGGTGGGCGATGTCGCCCCTGACTTCACCTTACCCGCGGTGACCGGGGACAAGGTTACTTTAAGCCGACTTAAGGGCCGGAATGTGGTGCTGTCCTTTGTCCCGGCCGCCTGGACACCGGTTTGTTCCGATCAATGGCCCGGCTACAACATCGCCAAAGACCTCTTCGACAAACACCAGGCCGTCCTGCTGGGTATTACCGTGGACAACATTCCGACACTCTATGCCTGGACCAGGGCCATGGGCCGATTATGGTTTCCGGTGTTATCCGATTTTTGGCCCCACGGGGCCGTGGCCGATAAGTACGGTGTGCTGCGATCCGACGGCATGACTGAACGGGCCTTGTTCGTGATCGACAAACAGGGCGTCATCCGGTACATCGACGTCCACGACATCAACGTCCGACCCGATCTGGGCGTCCTGGCCGAGGAACTGGATAAACTTCCCCATGACTAGTCTCGAGAGCATCCAACTACCTTGGGGAAAGGACACGTTGGCTTGCCGACTTCCCAGAGATTGGACAGTCCTGGGTGAATTGAGTCCCCGGAGCCGGGAGGCCGTATCGGATCCGGCGACGGCGTGCCGGGAGGCCCTGAGTCAACCCATTGGGGCCGCGCCTCTGGCCTGCCGAAACCTGGCCGGCCGCCGGGTGGTGGTCGTGGTGGATGATCATTCCCGGCCGACACCGGTGGCGGAATTCATTGATCCGGTCCTGGAAGAATTGGCCGCGGCCGGCGCCCGTCCGGAACAAATCGATATTCTGCTGGCCAATGGAGTTCACCGGGAGAGTCGGCCAGAGGAAGTGGCCGGGAAAATCGGCCGGGAGAATATGGCCAGATTCCGGTGGCGGTGCCATCAAGCCTATGATCCGGCGGAACTGGCTCACCTGGGCCGCACCCGGCGGGGAACCCCGGTCTTTTTGAACAAATTGCTGGTGACCGCCGATCTGCTCGTCTGTTTAGGCGCACTGGAGCCTCACCTGTTGCTGGGCTTTGGCGGCGGCTACAAAATGCTTCTGCCGGGGTGCGCCGGGGCCCAAACGATTGGGCGGAATCATCTCCAAGGGGTGGATCCCGGTCACTTCGATTTGGTCGGGGCCGCGGTGGAAGCATCGCCCATGCGGCAGGACCTGGAGGAGGGGGCCGGGCTGTTGTACAAAGACGTGTTCATCGTCAACGCGGCCATGAACCATCAGGCCCGGCCGACCAGGTTTTTTTGCGGGGATCCGATTCTGGCCCATCGAGCCGGGACCGAGTTTATCGAAGAACTGGCGGGCATTGATATTCCCAAACCGGCGGACGTGGTCCTGACCAATTCCTTTCCCATGGATGCCGACCTTCGTCAATCGGCCAAGTGTCTGGGGAATACCCTATATGCGGCCAAACCGGGTGGGGTGATATTGGGGTGTGTCAAATGTGACCAGGGCCTGGGGGAGATGCCGGTGGGGAGTAAAGGTTTGCCTTATCCGTTGGTTCGGCTCCTGGCCCGGCTTATCGGCAAGCGTCGGATCTTGCCGTTGGTGGAAAGGATGAAACGGAATGAACCGGTGGAAGAGGTTTTCCTGGCCCACTTCGGGTTGCAGATGCTTCGTCGGAATCACTTAGGCTTATTCAGCCAAAATCTCCCGCCCGCCCTGGATAAGAAGTTGGGCCTGGCCCGTGTATTCGATGATGTCTCCGCCATGTTCACCTGGGCGGCCCAAAAAGCCCCCGCCGGCGCGGCGGTTGGGGCTTTCCGGTTTGCGGCGTCACCTTATCGCGTCGGGAATGGTCCTGGTTCTGATGTAGGTGCGGATTGGAACCATGCCGGGTTCTTGACTTTTGTTTTTTCCTTTTTCCCGATTACGGCGCATATGATGTAAAAGAGTTTTTCTTTCAATTCTTCCGGTTCTTCCCAGATGATATGAGGAAACATCTGAATGTCGAAATGTGGTTTTTGGCCCTTTTTAATACAAAAGATTACCGGCCTCCCAAGAGCCATCGCATAGCCTGCCTCGAAATAAACGTTAGGTCTTTCCTCCGTGACTTCAGCGACGACGAACTTGGAATTCTTGATTTCTGCGATCATTTTGGCATTGATTGGGTCAAGATGTGGTAGCTCGTCCATTCTTATCGGCTTGTATCCAGTTTCATACACCGCCTTTTTTATGCCTTCTTCATAAACATTCTTCATTTCACCTGTTGGGTCACTGAACCACATGGCCACAAAGACTTGATCTGTATCAGGCTGGATTTCATGTTTGTCTAGGTAGTCCCAACCATTGGCGGTAATTATATAGGGCGTCAGATTACCAGTGAAATTCCTGGGTATCGAGATTAGATTTCTTTCCAT
>JADFXK010000509.1 GCA_015233625.1 Deltaproteobacteria bacterium
CTTTAACACCTCCACAAGTCCGGTCGGTCATGGTTTCAACCTGGTCGACCCCACCCAGGAAAGCGGCTTCGCCTGCTATAGCTTCGTCCCTAAGTCGAATGTGCCGCTCAAGGTCATCGTCCTCGACGACACTCAAATAGAAAACGATGACTCGCAAGATATCCATGGACATGGCTTTCTCGACCAGGCGCGGTGGACCTGGCTCAAAAAAGAACTTGCAGCAGGCCAGGCTGCCGATCAACTCATGATCATCGCGGCACACATACCGATAGATGTGGAACCCATCGACTCCAAGGTGGAATGGTGGACGGTCCCTCTAAATGCCGTGTCCCTCCAGGGTCTGCTGACGGAGCTTCAAAGCTGTCCGAATCTGCTCATGTGGATGGCCGGACATCGCCATACCAATACCGTCAAAGCCTTTAAATCACCCGACCCCGGCGCCCCGGAAAAAGGATTCTGGCAGGTGGAAACTTGTTCGACAAGGGACTTTCCTCAGCAACTCCGTACTTTTGAGATCTACCTTAACAGAGACTACACCATTTCAATCGTTACGACCAACGTTGATCCGGCGGTCAAAGAGGGAACGCCTGCGGCAACATCGCGTAAATATGCCGTGGCCACACAGCAGATCCTCGGCACTCTACCCATATTCCAAAATGATCCCAATTCAGGTCTCCTTATAGATCCTGTTACTCAACAAGAAGTTCCGGATGGAAAAGGAGGTTACCAAAAAGATCCCAGTATACATCCGATGCCGACTGGTTCGTACAATGCCGAGCTGTTCAAACAATTAAGCCCGGCCATGGTGAATAAACTAAAGGCACTGTTTCCAAAACCATGAGCAAGCAATTGAGTTTTGTTGGCTCACATAAATTCCCCGCAATGATCAAGAACCTCCCTCCTATTCAAGAGAGGGGGAGTTTTGCAGGAATTCCGTGTTAACGGCCCGGTTAGAAAAGAATTTAAGCTAAAAAAATTATGTCCGGCACTATAGTTACTTGCTTTTTTTCAGGCGACGGGGTATATCCAACATCATTTTGTTACACTGCGGTGTCGATCGGAAGACTCACAAGGAGCGGGACGTTTGAAACTGGCCATCATCCGAAGAAGCTACACCCCGTTCGGTGGGGCGGAACTATACTTGAATCTAATTATCCAGGCCTTGTTAGCTTTAGGGCATGAAGTCCATGTTTATGCATCCCAGTGGCAGGCGCCCTCGCAACCTGGGTTATTTTTCCATCGGGTCAACGAGATAAAGCTATTTTCCTTTATCGGGGTGCTCAGTTTCGCCCTCCGGGCCAAAAAACTCTTGACCGGCCATGATTATGACGCCGTGCTCAGTGTCGAACGGACTCTGTTGCAAGATATTTTTTACGCCCAAGACGGATGCCATAAGGAATGGTTGCGGCAGCGACGACAGATTTCTGGTTGGTGGAAGAGACTTACTTTTCACATTAATCCCTTACACCTGTGCTACCTATGGATTGAACGGCGTCTTTTCCAGGACCCGAAATTAAAGAAGGTCATCGCCATATCCCACCGTTGTAAGGAAGAAATGATCAGGCATTACGGCCTGGCCGACTCCAAGATCACCGTCATCCACAACGCCATTCTTCCGGTTGATCCCCCAGGGGAAGAGGGCCGGCAGGCCGGCCGAGATGCACTTTTAAATGAGTACAACCTGTCTGACGATCATTTGCTACTCCTGTTCGTTGGGTCCGGCTTCAAACGGAAGGGTGTGGATTTTATCATCAAGGCCATGCCCAAGCTGATCCTTAGAGGGATCAAACCAGCCTTGTTCGTGGTCGGCCGCGGCAGCTCGCGACCATACCGGCATCTGGTTTCGTCGCTTGGTCTTGTGAACAAGGTCTTCTTTACCGGTCCGGTGTCCGAGCCGTTCAGCCGTTTTTCTGGTTGTGACATTTTTGTTTTTCCAAGTATTTATGAGCCCTTTGGAATAGCCTGCCTGGAAGCCATGGCCCACGGTCTGCCCGTCATTACCAGCCGCATCAGCGGTGTCTCGGAAGTGGTGGAACCTGGGGTGAGCGGACTGGTGGTGTCCGATCCCACCAATCCAGACCAGATAGCTGACCAGATAGAATCGCTGGCTGACGCGACTGTCCGCCAGGACATGGGGCGGGCGGCCGTTGCTCGGGTCGCAGGATTAACCATTCAGGAGAACGTGGCTAAGATTATGGCTGTGATCAATGAGGTGGCCGAAAACAAATGAACCCGAACTGGCGTAAATGGTTGGGCAAAATATTGGCCCCAATATACCGGCTGATGATGTTTGGCTCCTTGAAGGACCAGCCTCTTCATGATGTTCCGGATCAGTTTTCGCGCATCCTGGTGGTCAGAAATGACAATATCGGGGATGCGGTCTGCACCATCCCGGCTTTGGAAGCCCTGAAGCTCCGATTTCCCCAAGCCTACCTGGCCGTTCTGGTGTGTCGATTGGCCGAAGATGTGGTCACTGGGCTGCCCTGGATAGATAAAGTATATGTTTATGATAAGGCCAAGCACGGCCGTTACAAGAGCCGGTTGATTGCCTGGTGGAAACAATGGCAAGTCATCAGGGCCATCCAGCGGGACCGGTTTGATCTGGCCCTGGGCATTCGATCCACTTTTTCAGCCTCGTTAGCCTGGCTGGTGTTCGCCAGTCGGGCCAGGGTTAGAGTGGGGGTTAAGCCGCCCACTAATAAAGCACAATTTGATTTCTTCTACAACCTGCCGGTTGACCCGATTGAGGACCCCATTCACGAAGTGGAGAGGGCTTTGCGTATTGTCCGAAAAGTCGGCGCGGGTGAAGGTCCCAAAAGGCTTTTTTTCTTTGTGCCACCCCCGGATATAGCCGCGGCCGAGCAGTTTTTATTAGACCACTTTGGCCCAAAACGGACCGGTCCGCTGGTCGGGGTCAGTTTAAGCGGCCGAGTAGAAGACGACCGCTGGTGGGAAACGGAAA
>JADFXK010000050.1 GCA_015233625.1 Deltaproteobacteria bacterium
GCCGACTACTTTCAAAGCCCACATTCCCGGTTTTGGTGGAAGCCATCCGTTGTCACTTCCAGGGGCTACCACCTGACACTTCTTGGATAATAAGCAAGTGAAATGAGCCACCCTGTGATCGCTTACACCTGGAGCAGTGATTCGGAGCGGTGCCGAAGAGCAGGTATTCCTAAAGAGCACATGGTAACAAAGAGCAAATGCGAGATGGCAGTTGAAATCGTATGTCATGCCCGTGAATTGGGAGTGCGGTTCAATTGGGTCGGAGTAGATGGAGGATACGGGAAAGACCCTGCGTTTCTGCGGAACTTAGATATGACTGGGGAGATTTTTGTAGCTGATGTTCATAAAGATCAAACGATCTACCTTGATAACCCCAATCCATTTGTTCCCGGAAAGAAGCCTGGCCGTGGCCGAACGCCTATCCGGTTTATTTCTCAAGTCAAACCAATCAGGGTGGATCGATGGTTGGCAGAGCAGCCCCAAAATACTTGGCAAACAATGGTCATAAGACAAGGAACTAAGGGTGATGTGGTTGTGGAAGCGCTTCACCGGCTGGTGTGGGTCTGGGATGGGGAGGAAGAATCTGCCCATCACTGGCACTTGGTTGTCCGGCGAGAAATAGACTCCCCGAAAGAAATCAAGTACTCCTTGAGCAACGCACCGGTCCAGACGCCCACTGAGCGTTTGGCTTTTATGCAAGGACAACGTTTTTGGGTGGAACGGTCCCTCCAAGACGGCAAGAGTGAGGCGGGGCTTGGCAATTATCAAGTCAGGAAATGGAACTCTTGGCACCACCACATGGCTTTGGTGCTGTTGACAATGTTGTTCATGTTGGAAACCCGCCTTATGAACAAGCATGACTACCCGTTGCTCTCTTGCCGTGATATCAAGAAACTCTTGGCACAGTTCTTGCCGAGAAGAGATACTAATGCAGAAGAGGTGCTACGTCAAATGGAACAGCGTCATAAGAAAAGGCAAGCGGCCATGGCTTCTGCCCTAAGAATACAAAGTAGAGGATCTTAAGTTATTAAGCACCAGTCCAAAGGAAGGCTGTAATAGTTGTCTAATGTGTGAAACATAATATGTATCATGATGATACGTAGTTGGAGTGGTACGATTTGTATTGAATCGTTACTGCGAAATAGTGGTACAAGATATAGGACCAAGACAGAAAGGAGATGGATGTCGTTACATCACATCATAACATATAACACATCTGAATTATATATATGATTTATGATATCATATCACCTGGTTGCTCGAGTGGGCTTATTACTAATGTGACAAAGTAGAATTAAGAGTACGCCTCAAAATAGATATACACGTATCGACTAACGGCTGTATTTGGATAGAATTGCTATCAAGAATATTTATTTCATCCGATGAGAGGTTAAGCCGCGATACAATATCAGAACGATATTTTTCCCATCGTTCTTTTGATACTCCTAAAGTAGCCGGAAGTGGTAAGGTCGGTTTGCCAGCGATAAAAGATAAGTCAACTATTTCCTTAGTACCTTTGGCTCCTCCGATGGTCAAGACGAAGTCACTTGATAGCACCATAGAGTATCTACGGGATCTCATGTTGGATTTATGTACTTCTATGACTTTCCCAATTTTGAATCGAGGAAAGAAAAAATCTTCGGGTAGTTGTGGCAGCATGGTGATGATCCGTTCCTGAGGATCGCAGCCAATCTGTTCCAAACCTTCTTTAGCACCTAATATAACAGAGTAATCGGCTGTGGGAACGCCCTTGTCCCGTTCATGTAATCCCCCCGTGATAATTTGGAAGTCAGTTTGTAAGATAATATTCTTTCCAAGATATCTAACAAAGGGTACTAGCTCTGGATTCAATCTAGAGCTACCGGATATTAATATTTGCCTTGAATTGATCATGTTAATATCTTTTCACAAAATTAATTGAAACATAACTTTTTTCTATATGGTTTCCAGGTGGCACTGGTTCAGTTGAGTTTAATCCAAGTGGTCTTACTGGGCGAATATACATTAGATTCTGGCCATTCGCATGACGATAGCTCGATCATAGCATTTATATAACAATCCCGGTTTGATATGTAGATTTCTTAAATTTAACGGAACCAGTGCCGGCCCCATCCCTCGGCCAAGTCCATTTCATGAATGGCAATTATAACGATTCCGGTGAACGACCAACTGATTTGAGGCGATCAATTTCACAAGAGTATATAACTATTCCCACCAGTAAAAACTATAGTAGCATATCATGCTCTTGAGACTAATGCAATCCTAAAACTACAATCGATCCTAAATAGACTAGAAACGAGCGGTTAACATTACAGCAACATCGCTTCAATACCAATAGTGTATGTGTCCGTCAGAAATGGCTTCACTTTCAACCGGCCTACTCCAAACTGAGTTAGCCTGTGTCTCTGATAGGTTATGGACGGCAAGCATCCGAACTAAAACACACATCCTCCATGCCAAACGAAAAGGACGCGAAGATCAATTATGCCAATCTCCGCGCCCTCTCTGTTTTACTCTCCGCTCTCTTACCTGTGTTTTCCGTCTTCTGTATTCCGTCCTCAGTGTTGCGTTTCTTCTTTAACACCCTCACGACCTAACCTTGCCCGTCACCAACTCTTTAGCTAGTGCCAACGCGGCCGGGATGCCGGTCGGGTCGGGGCCGCCGGCCTGGGCCATATCCGGTCGACCGCCGCCTTTGCCGCCCACCTTGGCTGCCAGTTGCTTGATCAGATCCCCGGCGTGAAAGACCTTTTGGCCAGCCAGGTCCTTGGTGACGACCACGATCAACATGACCTTGCCGTTGTTGTCCGCAGCCAGGACGATCACCGCGGAACTCAGCCGGTCTTTGAGCTTGTCAGCCATGTCCCGCATCTCCTCGGGCGAATCCAGTCCGACCTGGGCCGCGACCAGTTTGTACGGCCCGATCTCCACGGCCTGGCTGACCAGATCCCCAGACTGGGCCGTCCGCAACCGGGCTTTGAAAATATCCAGCTCAGTCTCCAGTTCCTTTTGCCGGGCCAGCAGCTTTTCGACTCGGGAGGCCAGCTCGGTCGGGGGAGATTTAAGTAGGACGGCCGCAGTCTTAATTTCATGGAGCTGGTTGCGGAGATATTCGACCGCGCCTCGGCCGGTGATGGCTTCAATCCGGCGGATACCGGCGGCGATGCCCGTCTCGGACAGCAGGATAAACGTCCCGATATCACCGGTGCGGCGGACGTGGGTCCCGCCACAGAGTTCTTTGCTGAACTCAGGCAGCTCGACCATGCGCACGACGTCGCCGTAGCGCTCTTCAAACAGGGCCATGGCTCCCGTCCGGACGGCTTCTTCCATGGCCATAACGTGGGTCTGGACCGGGATGTTCTCTCGAATCCGGGCGTTGGCCAGGTTTTCAATGGTCAGCAGGTCAGACTCGCTGATGGGAGCGAAATGGGTGAAGTCGAACCGCAGCCGGTCTGGAGTGACCAGCGAGCCGGATTGCCGGACGTGCTCGCCCAGGGTCTGGCGCAGGATGGCCTGCAGAATATGCGTGGCCGTATGATTAGCGGCAATGGCGGCCCGGCGGTCGGCATCGAGGGCCACTTCCACCTTGAGCCCTGGCGTGACCATGCCCTGAGTCACCCGGCCTTTGTGGACGATCAAGTCGCCTGGGAGCTTCAGGACATCGGTAACGTCCACCCGGAGCCGGCCATTATCGGAAATTATCCCGGTGTCCCCCACCTGTCCGCCGGACTGGCCGTAGAGCGGAGTGATGTCCAGGATTAATTCCACTTCTTCGCCTTCGTCGGCCTGGTCGACCAGTTGTCCGTCTTTGACCACGGCCAGCAGTTCGCCGCGGGCGGTGGTTTCGTCATACCCGATGAATTTGGTGCAGACTCCTTTGGCGGCCAGTTCCCGAAAAGCCTCGGCCGTTTCCGCATCCCCGCTGCCCTTCCAGGATTTTCGGGCCATTTCCCGCTGCTGGGCCATGCTGGCTTCAAACCCGGCCTGGTCGATGCTCAAGTTGTCTTCAATGATGATGTCGTTGATGATATCCAGGGGGAAGCCATAGGTGTCGTATAGTTTGAAGACCACCGGTCCGGACAAGGACGTGCCGCCGGAATTTTTCAGGGAGGCCACTTCTTCGGTCAGGAGTTTCAGCCCGTAATCCAGGGTTTCGGAAAAACGGTCTTCTTCGGATCGGGTGACCTGAGAAACAAAGCCCCTGGCCTCGGCCAGTTCCGGGTAAACACCGGCAAAGGCATCGGCCACCACTCCGGTCAATCGATGGAGGAAGGGCTGGGTCACGCCCAGGTTGCGGCCATACCGGAAGGCCCGGCGCAGAATCCGGCGAAGGACATAGCCCCGTCCTTCATTGGAGGGCATGATTCCGTCGGCAATGAGAAAGGTGATGGCCCGGGCATGGTCGGCGATAACCTTGAAAGCGATGTCTTGTTTAGCGTCATGGCCGTACGTACTGCCGGAGATTTCAGCGATGGCGGTCAAAATCGGGGCGAACAGATCGGTCTCGAAATTGTTCTTTTTCCCCTGGAGCACCGCGGTAATGCGCTCCAGGCCCATCCCGGTGTCAATACTGGGTCGGGGCAGCGGGGTCAGCTTCCCGGTTTCATCCCGGTTGTATTGCATAAAGACCAGGTTCCACAGCTCCAGGTAGCGGTCACAATCGCAACCCACGGTACAATCGGGCCGGCCGCAGGAGAATTCCACCCCCTGGTCGATCAAAATCTCAGAGCAGGGACCACACGGTCCGGTATCACCCATGGACCAGAAATTATCCTTTTCGCCCAGCCGGACGATGCGTGATTCTGGGATCCCGACCACCTTTTTCCACAATTCGTGAGCCTCGTCGTCATCCTGGTAGACCGTGGCATAGAGTTTGTCTTCAGGCAGACCATAGACCTTGACCAGCAGGTCCCAGGCAAAGGCGATGGCTTCCGGCTTAAAATAGTCGCCGAAGGAAAAATTGCCCAGCATCTCAAAGAAAGTGTGGTGCCGGGCCGTGTGGCCGACGTTTTCTAAGTCGTTGTGTTTTCCGCCGGCCCGGACGCATTTTTGGGAGGAGGCGGCCCGAGAGTAGGATCGTTTGTCCTCGCCCAGAAAAACCCGTTTAAACTGGTTCATCCCGGCATTGGTGAACAGGAGGGTGGGGTCGTTTTTAGGCAGCAAAGAGGAACTGGCCACGACGGTGTGTCCGTGGGAATTAAAGTAGTCGAGGAATTTTTGTCTGATTTCGTTTCCGGTGATCATTATTCCTGCTCCTTAGCCAAGGGCCCCAGGGCCGGCCGTTCCATCACTTCGGAAGCTGCAGGCAGGCCGTGATGTTCCCTGATTTTGGTCTCAATCTGGGTCATGATGTCACTGTGTTCGATCAAGAATTTGCGGGCGTTTTCCCGGCCCTGGCCCAGCCGCTCGCCCGTGTAGGAATACCAGGTGCCGCTTTTTTCGATGATGTCCAGGTCCACGGCGCAGTCTAAGATATCGCCGGCCCGAGAGATGCCCTCACCGAACAGAATGTCGAATTCGATCTCTTTAAACGGCGGGGCGACCTTGTTCTTGACCACTTTGACCTTGGTCCGGTTGCCGATGGTCTCGGTTCCTTCTTTTAGACCAGCGACCTTGCGGATCTCCAGGCGCAATGAGGCGTAAAATTTCAGGGCATTACCTCCGGTGGTGGTTTCCGGATTGCCGTAACTGATGCCGATCTTCATCCGGATCTGATTGATGAAGATGACGCAGGTATGGGATTTACTGATAACCCCGGTGAGCTTGCGCAAAGCCTGAGACATCAACCTGGCCTGGAGGCCCATGTGAGAGTCGCCCATATCGCCTTCGATCTCCGCCCGGGGGACTAAGGCCGCGACCGAGTCGACCACGATGATATCGATGGCTCCGCTGCGGACCAGGATTTCAGCGATGTCCAGGGCCTGCTCGCCAAAATCCGGCTGGGAGACCAGGAGATCATCCACGTTCACGCCCAGGTGCCGGGCATACTTGATATCGAGAGCGTGTTCGGCGTCAATAAAAGCGGCGATGCCGCCCCGTTTCTGAGCTTCGGCGATAACGTGCAAGGCCAGGGTCGTCTTGCCGGATGATTCCGGCCCGAAGATCTCCACCACCCGTCCCCGGGGAATGCCCCCCACGCCCAGGGCCAGGTCTAAGCCGATGGACCCGGTCGGGATGACCGCTATTTGGGGAATCTCCTGGGCCCCCATTCTCATGATGGAGCCCTGGCCGTGTTGTTTTCTGATCTGGCCTAAGGCCATTTCCAGGCTTTTGTCTTTGTCTTTTATCTTATCCCGTTCTTCGGCGGCGGGCATGGGGCCGGCTCCTTTCTTCAAAGAGATTCTCCTTCCTGGTGCAGTGTTGTGGGTTACGGGTTGCGCGTTTCGGGTTGCGGGTTGTGGATTATGCGTTGCGGCGGTGACCGGTGTCGCCCGCTGTTGATTATTTTTTATCGGTCATCCGGGTTAGAACAATGTCCTTGACGCCATGCTCCAGGGGGGCGGATACCGAGGCGATGTCGCCCGCCGGACCGGTAATAAAGGTCAGCCTGAGACCGGCCAGCTCCGGCGGCTCTTCGGCTGTTTCAAAGACGTCATAATGATAATGGGTTAAGAACGTTGATTTGTCGCCGGTGGTCACTTTCAACCGGTCTCCCTCTGGGGTCACCGTGATAAAACCGTAGGCCGGGTGCCCATATGTTCCCCCATAGGCGTCGAGGGGATGGGAAGGTTTGGTCCCGGTTTTCCGGTTCCTTTTTTTCTCCGCCTTCTGTTTGGCCTCGGCCTCCTTCTTAAAAGCAAATATTTGCTTGATTCGTTGATTCCAGGGGGCGGCCGGCAGACCCAGCAGACGGTCATAGGCGTTATAGACGACCATTCCGGGGACCGGGCAACTGTCGGATTTGTTGACCAGGACGACGACTCCTATATTATCTCTGGGCAGGAAGGACACACTGGAATGGAACCCGTCGATCTCACCCTCGTGGGTCACCATCAGTCGGCCCTGATAGGTGGTGACCATCCAACCTAAGGCATAGGCGCTGAAGGATTTTTCATCGAACTCCACCCGGCCGGACGCGATGACCTGAGGCGTCAGGATATCTTGCCAGGTTTTCTCGGTAATAATTTTTTTGTCGTTTAATTGACCTTTATTCAACCAGGCCTGCAGCCAGTTGGCCATGTCCCGGACATTGGAGTTAATGGACCCGGCCGGGCCGGCGGCTTTGATCTGGGCGAAAGGAATTTGCTTAACTACGCCTTTTTCTTCCCGATAGGGCAGGGCAAAATCAGGCGCCTTTTGCATCTCATCGGGCGAGAAATTCGTGCTCTTCATATTCAGCGGGGTCAGGATGCGGGCCCGGACCAGGTCTTCCCAGGTTTGGCCGCTGACCTGCTCAGCCAGGAACCCGGCCACGACATACATGATGTTGCTGTATTCAAAGGCGGATCTGAATCCCTTGTTGGGTTCCAGATATTGCAGCCGGTCAACGATTTCTTTGCGTGTCTGGGGGATGTCGGAAAGCAGGGAATCATATCGGGCTAGACCGGTTCGGTGGGTTAACATGTCCCGCAAGGTGAGGTGAGCGGTGACGTATTCGTCGTACATTTTGAAGAAGGGAATGTAATCCCGGGCCGGCGTGTCCCAGTTGAGTTTCCCTTGGTCAACCAGAGTGCCCAGGACCGTGGCGGTAAAGGCCTTGGTGCAAGATCCGATACCGAATATGGTGTCGGGAGTCACCTTCTGCCCGGTTTTGACCTGGCTGACACCAAATCCCTGGGTGAAGATGATCTGGCCGTCCTTGACCACGGCTACGGCCAGACCGGGGACCTGCCAGTCGCCCATCACCTGGGCAATAAACTGGTCAATTCCGGCCAGGCGATCTTCGGCGGGCGCAGCCGCAGCCGACCCAAGGCAGACCAGGGACCAGAGAATGAAAATAGCGACAAGTCGAGGAAATCGTTTAGCCATGCTTGACTCCTGAGGTTGGGCGCACCATGGATAGGCCGGAAACAAAATAGGAGGAGACAAAAGGCACTCGGCAAAAGCCATCAGCGGCTAATATTGATAGGAAAACGGCCCGGTGTCAAGTTAAATATCGGGGCGGAGAACGGCTTCTGGGGTCATCATTCCGGCCTGGAACTCCGGTTAAGGTCAATGATTTTCATGTCCCCGACATAGTCTATCTGTTCATATTTAGTATTTTTTTCAAGTTTCTTGGTGATCTCCGCCATCCGTTTGATTTCTTCCCTTATTATCCTCAGTTCTTCATTCCAGGGGTTATCCTTTGGAATTTCCTCCAACAGTAACTCGGAGTAACCTAAGACCACCTGCATGGGTTGGTTCATCTCATGGCAGACAGCTCCTGCCATCTCTAAAACACCTTGTAATTTTATATTATTATGTCGTTCTATCTCTATCTCTTTTACCTGGCTAATGTCCGTTAAGAAATTCAAGGTAGCCGGTTTTTCCTCCCACTCGATCAATACTGCATTTATCTCCATACATCTGATTCGACCATAAGCATCTATGACTCTAAATTCATATGGAGCGGAAACATCAAATCCTTCCATGTGCTTGAAGTAACGTTTGGCGGCCAACTCTCTGTCTTCAGGATGGATGTGGCCTATAAAGGGCTTACTCAAATATTCTTGTTCCGCATACCCCGATATTTCCAAGGCCCGGCGATTGAAGAATTTGATCATTCCGTCTTGGACAACGATAATGGCATCATTGGCATTTTCCACCACGTCGCGGTATCTTTGTTCACTCTTTCGGACCAATTCCTCCGCCTGCTTTCGTTCGGTGATGTCTTCAAATAAACCAACTGCTCCGATAAAACTCCCATCCTGGGAGACAATTGGCTGGAAGATAGTCCGGATGGGAGTAATCTTTCCGCCGGTTATCGACTGATAATCACCTTCATAATATCCCGAGTTACCATTTAAAGTATTCTTGACTGCCTGGAGCATCCCTTCGTCTTGAACTCTCTCGATCAAGTTAAAACCAAGGATAAGTTCTCTTGGCGCGCCGATAATTTCAACAAATTTCTGATTGAAATCGCGAATAACACCGTTATGGTCAAAGTGCATAATTCCCAATGGCGAATGACTGAAAATCATCCGATACCGCTCTTCGTTTTCCCGTAATTCTTTTGTGTGCTTCGTAATCAGGCTTTCCAGCAACCGATTTCGTTGGTTAATTGAATGAACTCGCCAACGGTGTCCGCCTAAAACTAAAACACCCAATAATCCCGCCATGAACACTATAAGCCATTTGGCTCTCCACCAGGGCGATAAAATGACGAGTTTAACCGAGGCCCCTTGTTCATTCCAACGACGGTCATTGTTTGACCCTTTAACTCGGAAAACATACTCGCCAGGGTCCAAATTGGTGTAGTGGGCAAACCGTCTGTCGCTGTTTACGTAAGTCCAGTCATGGTCAAAGCCCTCAAGCATGTAGGCATAGCGATTCTTATGAGGCGAGCTATAATTTAACGCCGCGAATTCGATGCTAAAGACAGATTTATCCGGGGGCAGAACGATTTTTTCCGCCCGGGTGATACTCCGTTGCAGCGGATATCCGTCTCCGATGGGCGCAGATTCATTAGATATTTTCAAACCGGTCAATACGACGGGCGGAATATATGGATTATCTTTGATGTCTTCAGAATAGAACGCATTAAACCCCTGAGTACCTCCAAAGTATAGTTTTCCGTCTCGGCTCTTGGCAACTGCCTGATAGTAAAAAATATTACTCTGCAAGCCGTCCTGGTCATCGTAGTTCAAACATGTTTCTGAGTGTGGATTGAATTTGGACAGCCCTTTATTTGTTCCCAACCACAGGTTGCCGCGATCATCCTCAATAATACTATCTATTCGGTCACTCGGTAGCCCGTGTTTTTCAAAATAATGGGTAGCATAGCCTGTCGTTCGGTCGAATTTGTTCAACCCCATCCCCGTTCCGATCCACAGCCTTCCTGGCTTGTCCTCATAAATACTCATAACGGTATTCTCGCTTAAACTGTGAGGAACTTTGTCATCGTGCTGATATCGGATAAACCGTTCAGTGGCTGGGTCAAATCGGCACAGCCCGTTGCCGGTTCCGATCCAGAGGGTTCCGGCGCGGTCGCGGAAGAGTTTCCAGATATTGTTACCGGACAGGCTGGATGGATTATTCGGGTCACACTGATACCGGGTAAATGTGTTGTGTTCTCTGTCTAATTTGTTCAGTCCGCCGTAGGTCGTGCCAACCCATAGATGGCCCTGTCCGTCTTCGCATATGGCGCGGACACTGTCCTCACTTAGACTGAATGGATTTTTATTATCATTCTGATAATGGGTAAATGTTTCCGAAGCGCGATCAAATTTATTCAGACCCCCTCCAAAAGTAGCCACCCATAATATCCCAGACCGGTCTTCGTAAACCTGATAAACCATATTATGGCTTAGACTGCGCGGGTTGTTCGGATCATGCCAATAATGGGTAAAAGTCTCGGTGCCTGGGTCAAATCTATTCAGCCCCCGGCCCGTGCCGATCCAGATCATGGCTTGAGTGTCTTCATAAAGACTGAACACTGCAGGGTGAGACAGGCCGTTAAGCACCTTGGGATGATGGTTGTGCAGTCCAAATTTTTTGCGATGCGGGTCAAAACGATTCACTCCGCCGCCCCAAGTTCCAACCCAGAGCGCTCCAGCCTTGTCCTGACAAATCGGATGGGCGTTGTCATTGCTCAGGCTGTCCGGGTTATTCGGATCGTTGCGATATGGGATGAAGGTCTCTGTCATCGGGTCAAAGTGGTTAAGTCCCCCACCGAGAGTGCTGATCCACAGTGTTCCGTCCCGGTCAGGATAGATGGCGTACACATCGTTGTGGCTCAGGCTGTTAGGATTATGGCCATCATGCCGATAATGCGTAAATTTTTTGGTGGAAGGGTCGAATTTATCTAATCCGCCGCGGGTGCCGACCCAAACCACGTCTCTCGAACGATCCGCATATAAGGCCAGGACAATATCATTAGACAGGCTATAGGGATCGGAATCATCGTGCCGATAATGAATAAAAGTTTGTGAGGCCGGATCAAATTTGTTCAGTCCACCTCCTTCAGTCCCAATCCAGAGAGCAGGTGTACGGTTTGGCCAGGCTCCAGGACAAATCGCCCTGATGGAATCATGGCTGAGACTGTGGGGATCTTTATCGTTATGACGGTAATGAGCAAACTTTTGGGTCACCGGGTCGAATTTGTTTAGCCCCCCGCCCCGCGTTCCGACCCACAGCACTCCCGCGGTGTCTTCACATATCGGCGAGATCATCAGATAATTATAACTCAAGCTGCCGGGGTCTAGATCATCATGTAAATAACGGGTGAATGTCTCTGTAACCGGGTCAAACTTATTCAGCCCTCGGTTGCGGGTACCAATCCAAATGTTCCCCTCGTGATCTTGATAGAGGTAACCAATAGCCCCGCTGCTCAGACTGTTGGGATTATTGGGATCCGGTCTAAATACCTTAGAGGTGTAACCGTCGTACCTGTTTAACCCATCTTCTGTCCCAAACCAAATAAATCCCTGCTTGTCCTGGATTATGGCATAGACCGTAGGACGGGATAGACCCTGTTCAAAGGCCAGGTGCTCGAATTTAATGTCATTTATGGTATCATTATTAGATGATACCGTTGGGGGGCAGATGAATAGCATTAATAGTTCCCATAAAAATAGAACGCGGAATGCCGTTTTCATCAGGTTCTCCCGGGCGTCAAAGGCCAAGTTGTTTGCAGTGAAGACCATCATTGTGATGATCAGATTTTGGACAACAATACTTTCAATGATGGATTGTGACAACAGAAAAATGATGCCCCCTGAGATAGTCTCGGAGAGCACCAGTTACTTGTTGCTCGTTAATGGTTTCTGGTTGCCGGTTGTTCATTATTCCTAAGAAATTTCTTATATATTCTATACAATTGTTCATAACACCTTGGCGATCTTGGGTCGGCCCCGGAAGTTTCTTCCATGAATAACACCGGAGGCAGGGTCGGGGTTGGTTGCGCGTTGGATACAACACTCAACGCGCAACCAGCAACGAGTCGCGATCCTGGTTAGCTTTATCTATTGAGATGCTTGGGTTGCCTTCAAAAAAAAACAAATATCCCGGTAGAAAAATTTGACATCCTGACCCTCCTGGCAGTATGATTAAAATTTGTGGCCCGGTTCAAACCACCAAGCGCTCTGGGCAAAGATGCTTCCTACTGACCCGCCACATTATTATCTTAACCCAGTGGTCACTTATCCCACAACCAGGTACCCTGAGCATGGATCTAGATCAGACTTCGGCATCAACCGCCACGGCCCTTTTGAAAAAGTGGGAGTCCGAGCCGAATGGGACTCGGGAAAAAAAGCGAATCCTGGTCGTTGACGACGAGCCACCGGTCCGCCGTCTCTTAAAGAAAGCTCTGACTCAATTCGGATACGACGTTCTGACCGCCGATGACGGTCTCAATGCCCTGAGCATATTGCATAATGAATCCGTGACAACTGTACTGACAGATCTAAACATGCCCAACATGGGCGGCCTGGAACTGATCTCGGTGGTCAAGAAGGAATTTCCAGAGATCGATATCATTGCCATGACCGGTTTTAGCAAGGACTACCGCTACATCGATGTAATTAACGCGGGCGCTTGCGATTTCATTAACAAACCGTTCGACCTAGAAGAGATTGAAGCCAAACTGCAACGGGTCGCCTTGGAACGCAGCCTGAAGCACCAATTGATTTTTCTATCAATGCATGACGAAATGACGGGATTGTATAACAAACGATATTTCAACCAGAGGATTATAGAAGAGATGGGGCGGGCGGAGCGACAGGGTTACCCTTTATCATTGCTCTTATTGGATATAGACAAGTACAAGAAATACAATGATACTTTCGGGCACGTGGAGGGTGACGCAGCGCTGGCCAGGCTAGGTCAAATTTTGAACGGAAATGTTCGCCGAAACGTTGATTCGGCCTTCCGGGTCGGCGGAGATGAATTTGCCGTTATCGTCCCTGAAGCCAAGATAAAAGAATCGTCATCTTTGGCCGAACGCCTGCGGACCTCCTACGAAGCGGCTAAACTGGGGGAGACGACTATCAGCATCGGCGTATCAGAATATTATCCCGGACTCGATGCCAAATCATTCTACCAGACCACCGATGCGGCGCTATATCGAGCCAAAAGCCTTGGTGGTAATAGAGTCGTGGCGGATCAAGAGAATTACGACTCAAGTTGGATAACCAATCGCCGATACGTTACCACAGAATGAAATTAATCATCTTGGGCCGGCTGTCCATGGTCGACCAATCCTGCCTAGAAGGTCATATCCAGAATAAGGTACCCAGTGCATGAACGAAATGAAGATTCTTGTGGTCGATGACGATCCGGCTATCCTGAAATTGATCACCAAGGTCCTGAACAAGTGGGGTTTTCCGGTGACCACAGCCTCTGATGGGCTACAGGCATTGGAACTATTCAGGAGGGAAAGCTACCCCATCGTCCTCACTGATGTCATGATGCCACAACTGAACGGCATAGAGCTCTTAAAGGAGATCAGGAAAATCGACCCGCTGACCTTCGTGATCACCATGACGGCCCATGGCAACGAGAACCTGGCCATTACCGCCCTGCGGGAGGGCGCGGCCAATTATATCAAAAAGCCTTTTGCCCTTGATCATATTAAAGATGTCGTCACCAGAATCGCCCGGACCATTAAGCAACAACTGAGAACCTCCCCAGACCGTTCCGCCGTGGTCCAGGAATGGATGGTCTTAGAAATCAAGAACGACCTGGACAAGATTTTCGGGGTGGTGAACCAGGCTCTGTCGTGCGCCTCCAACATCGTCAAGGTGGAGGAATTGAGCGGCTTATCCATTGGACTTTATGAGATCATCCTGAATGCCATGGAGCATGGCAACCTGGAGATTAATTTCGATGAGAAAACCCGGCTTATTGAAACCAATACCTACCTGGGCGCGATGATAGAAAGAAAGTGCTATGCCGCTTTTAGTTCCAGAACAGTCAAGGTCATTTCACACATCAACAAAACCAGAATCAAAGTGATCGTTAGAGATAACGGCCCTGGATTCGATTGGCGCAGTAAAATCGGAGAGCTGGAGGAAATGGACCCGATGGAGCTGCTGAATCACGGCCGGGGGATCCTGTTGGCTCGGATCAATTTTGACGAGATCAGATATAATGAGGCCGGGAATGTTGTCACCTTGATCAAACGGGCTACTCTCAGCCCCGATATCTGATGACGGGACAAAATAACCCGGGTTATCTCAAGTCTGGAATATTAGCCCGTCCTGGTCTATCTGTCCGGCCCGTCAACCATAAACCATCTGTACTTATAAGACAAAATATCTCAATATAATGCCACATGATCTGTTCTGCCCCAGGTTGATTATCGCGGCCTTAAGAGGTGGCGGAGGTAAAACCACTCTGACCCTCGGGCTGATCCGCGCCCTCAGAAACCGCGGCCTGGACATCGTCCCGTTTAAGAAGGGTCCAGACTACATTGACGCCGGTTGGCTGGCCATGGCCGGCGGCCGTCCTTGTCATAATTTGGATCCCTTTCTGATGTCCTGGGATGTCATCCAGGACTCGTTTGCCCGTCGGGTTGGGGCGGCGGATGGGGCCGTCATCGAAGGCAACCGGGGGCTCTACGACGGCGTAGATGCTCACGGGGCCTACAGTACCGCCGAACTGGCTAAGACCCTGAAGGCGCCGGTAGCCTTGGTGGTGGATTGCGTCAAGACCACCCGGACGGCCGCAGCCATGGTCTTGGGCTGCCTCAACCTGGATCCCCAGGTGGGCCTCAAGGCGGTTCTACTGAACCAGGTGTTGAAAGGCCGCCATGAATCCGTCCTGCGCGCGGCCATCGAAACCTACACCGGACTTCCGGTCCTGGGGGCGATACCCAAATTGCCCCAGAACAGCTTTCCGGAACGGCACATGGGGTTAGTCCCCTGCCACGAACACCCCCAGGTGGTGTCGTCGTTGGAAAAAATGGGGCAAGTTGTGGCCTCCTATGTGGATCTGGATCGTCTCTGGGCTCTGGCCTCAAGTGCTCCCCCGCTGAGGCCGGCGCCGCCTGCTTCCACACCGGAAGTTGATTCCGGTACCCCGGCCCCGGTGATCGGGGTGTTTCGGGATACGGCTTTCCAGTTCTATTATCCAGAAAATATCGAGGCCTTGTCTCATTTAGGGGCCAAAGTGTTGGACATCAGTCCTTTATGCGAAGACATTCTTCCTCCGGTGGATGCTCTGTATATCGGAGGAGGGTTTCCCGAAACCCATGCGGCCATTCTGGCTCAGAACAGTTCCTTTCGGACCTCAGTGGTAGCTGCGGTGGAGTCCGGACTTCCAGTGTATGCCGAATGCGGTGGATTGATGTACCTGGGCCAGAGCTTGCTCATCGAGGGCCAAACCTATCCCATGGCCGGGGTGTTGCCCCTGATTTTCGGCCTGGAAAAGAAACCCCAGGGCCACGGTTATGCCGTGGTGGAGGTAGACGGGGATAATCCCTATTTCGAGACAGGGAGTTGCCTGAAGGGCCATGAATTCCACTATTCTCACGTCTTGGAATGGCCGGCTCAGACGGTGCGGACGGTGTTTCGAATGAAAAAGGGTCACGGGCTGGGGGATAAGCGGGACGGGATCTGCTACAAGAACGTGCTGGCCACCTATGTCCACCTTCACGCCTTGGGTACGGCTTCGTGGGCGGTAGGACTGGTGGCGGCCGCCCGAAGAAGGAAAGCTATGATCTAGTCTGATTGCGGTCAGAAACACGAGGCATAGTAACTTTTCTCTTGGGGATGATGCTTTTCCACACGTTTTCCACACATTTTAATGATTGCTTTTTTCACCGAGTTGCGTTATGTTTTAATATGTCCCAGGTGTCGTCCTGTGCTCCAAGGATGAATTAGATAGGGAAATCGGTCTATATGCCTCGTGAAGCCCGCATCCAGGATCTTCAGTTGATCCACCGAA
>JADFXK010000510.1 GCA_015233625.1 Deltaproteobacteria bacterium
AATAATCAATCATGGCCTTCATATGAAAGCCATTCAATTGACTGGCACAGGTAACGGTCGTGGAACCCGAAGTACTGATATTCCCGGCGGTGGCGGCACCGGTGGCAACATACCGCCATTTCGTGGCGTTGAACTGATTATAGGCCAACGTATCCAGCGACTTGCCCATCATCAAACGAAGCTGTTCTTTATGCTCCGCCGGAATGTTGAACATGGACAACGCCTCGAATTTTCCGGTTCGGTTGATGCCTTTCCCGTACTCATCGATTAGGATTGTCCCCCGCTCGGTGTTGTAACTGATGCAAGGCACCGGATCAGTTTCAACCAGGGCCGCACCATTGTCAGCGTCATCGACGTTGGACACTTTGTTCCAGTAAAACGTATCCCCGACGCCCTTCCCCTTGGCCTCTTTCACGTCCACAAACTGCCTAATGCGCTGGCTCGGTTGGGCCGCTCTCGACACGATCAGCGATAATTCTGGATTTGAGTAATAACCTCCCTGGTTTACCCAGGTCATTGTGGTTTTGCCGTCCTTGGCTACGCCTTCCCTGGCTTCGCTAATGAACGAATTCGACTGTGTTGTATGGAGTTTTACGGTCCTTAAAATAATCTGCCGTAAATTGTCTTAACGATTTTGGCTGTACTTCACCGGCACCGGCCCGATGTGTTACTCCTGGCATGGTTCCGGTCTTTGAAATGTTCTGATTTCTGTTCACAACAGCGGTAACTTTTTTTCCGGTTGTTTGGCCGACACGTCTCTCATAAAGCTGTTGAGCCAGCGATAGGATAGCGTTGTCCCGTTTGGGACCGGAACGTCCAGCTAACACAGTAAGAATGGCCGGGTCTTTGTCCCGAATCCGATTTTCGATTTCGTATAGACAACCGCGAAACTCGTGTTGCAGAGCGATACCCTTGGATTGGATAGCCGAATCGATAACATTGGCTCGCATCCGCTCCTTTTCTTCCATCTCTCGTCGCTGTTCAGCTTGTTGCTGATACGCTAATGTCTGTTGCTGGATTCTTTGCGCTTCCTGCCGGGCCTTAGCGGTAACCCATTGAGCCATCACTACAGGATCGCCTAACGCCTCTTCAGGCATGGTGTCAGGGACTTGAAGAGCTTGAGCCTGTTGCTGTTGCTGCGCTTGGAGTTGCTGCAAATACTCCCTATGCGCTTGTAGCTCTTGGGCCAGGATGGCCGCTTCTCGTTGGGCGTCGTTTCTCTCCCTGAAAGCCTGGTGCATCCCTTTTTCAAGGTTTTTAATCTTGGCGTTTTCTTCCGGCAGCACAACGTCATCATCTGATAAAGCTGCTTGCTCATCTGGGAGGGCCACACTTTCGTCGTCTGAGTCGGTCGCTTCTTCTTTTTGTTCTTCTACTTCATCCGATGAAGGTTCAGGTGTATCGTCAACGATAGCCTCGTCTTCACCATCATCCATCGTTACTTCTTCAAAATCATAAATATCAGCCATCCATGGCTCCTTCGTGCAAATCCCATCGTGGGGTATTGCGGCTTTGCCCATCACTGGACAATTTTAGTTCGGCGCTTTTCCCATCTGCTAACATCTGGTCTATCCAATCCGGAATCGATTGCAGAGTTCTCATCTGGTTGAAAAGCACCATCAATTTGTTCGGTTCAAGGGCAGCTTGGTCTAACTCGGCCCGCAAACCGTCCAACCTTTTGTTCAATTCAGGCAGTAAGTTATCCGTCCATCCGGGCGTCTCAATCATCCGGCGGATATCGCTTGCTCGCCTGCACTTAGCCAATAAAATTTTGTCATCCATTCATCTGCCCATACTGTTCAGGGGGAGGCCCTTGCATATCCGGCGGTGGCCCCTGGTAGCCCGGCGGAGGCATCTGCTCATCCGGTGGTCCCATAGGCGGTCCCTGGGGTGGGGGAAGCATCCCAGGCGGCGAACCGGGCGGAGGAGGACCACCCGGCCCTTGACCTTGGGCCATCATCATTTGCATTTGCATAATCTGTTGTAACTGCGCGGAAATGTTTGGATTTTGTTCTAAAAATTGTATCATCGTCGTGGGGACGTTCGACGGTAGAAGTATCCCGTCAGGGTCATCGACGTTAAAGGCGTTCAAAATTTCCACTAAAAGTTTGTCCGGGTTCAACCTGTTACCGAATAATTCCGGGTTGCGTGACAGAGCCGAAATGAACTGGATCAGTTTTTGGAGATTGTCGGCCCGGTGCATCGCCCCGGAGATCCCGGTGCTAACCACGTCCCAATCATCCAGAATGAAGCTGATTTTTTCCTGGTCTGACATGGCGTCCAAATCGATCAAATCTCCGTTTGAGTCTAAGGAGTCGATGTCGATATTGGATGGATCAGGATTGTCACCCAAAATGCGCCCGGCGTTAGGGTTTGCCCCTATCCCGGTGAAATATTGCAGGACCAGGTCTTTGACCATATCCACTGATTTGACTATCCCGTCAGTTTCGATGGTCTGAGCTATTTGCTCAAACATAACCGTGGATTGCTGCGTCTTTGAAGTTATCTCGGTGGCCGTCGGCGTCCCCCGGCAGGTCGGGGTTCCCATAAGAAATTCAGTTACGCCGGTGTAATTCTGGATAGTTTGTTTCAGCCAATTCATGATCGGCACCGCCTGGGGCGAAAGATCCTGGATTGCCACCGAAGTAATCAACGGAGAATCCGTATTTTTTCTAAATATTTTACCTGGATACAGGTCTTCTAAATCTTCTGGATAAGCAAGATTGGATTGATTAACTTCGTTCAGGCCAAGAAGTTTAAATAAAACAGCATCTTGAGCCATATTCATCATGTTGGATAATGATCGGTGTAGGCTCCGGACACCTTCGATTAACCCACCACCAATCCCCCGGAACAGAACATCAATCGGGGAGTAGACCACATAGGGCGGCTTGCCGTGCCAATAGGGGTTAGGCATAGGCGGCTTGATCAGGTATTTTTCGTTCGCCATGATGTACGTG
>JADFXK010000511.1 GCA_015233625.1 Deltaproteobacteria bacterium
TATCGGCGTTTTCGCCTACCGGTCGCGTTGATGATCTGTTCCGCGATCATCGACGACTTCATTGAGGCTGCAGGATACAAAGAGGCCTGGTGGCAAGACGAGGTTATGGCTATATTTCGCTCCCTGACCGTCATTTTATGTAGCTGGGCCTTGACTGCGGTTCTAAAATTCGTGGCTGCCGGGATTATTGAAAAACGCAGCAAGGATGCCGGAACGGCCTGGACTTTCAATATCATCCGTAACGGTATTATTACCTTATTGTGGGTTGGAACGGGATTTATTGTCATTAAGATATGGGAAATAAGCTTGACCCCTTTCATGGCTTCAGCCGGCATTCTGACCGTGGCCATGTCATTCTTCTCTAAGCATATAAGTGGCCTCTCGGTTTACCTTAACCGACCGTACGTCATCGGGGACTACCTGGTCTTGTCCACGGGGGAGCGGGGTGAGGTGGTGCGCGTCGGCATTGCCAACACCCATATCCGGACCAGGGATGACATACACATCATTGTTCCTAATTACATCATGTCCAGCACCAAGGTGGTCAACGAGAGCATCTTTTTCCCCCATTCCCGCGTCCGTTGCAGCGTGGGAGTGGCTTATGACAGTGACCTCGACCAGGTGGAAAAGGTCCTCCTGGGATCCCTTGGCGGCAACCAATGCGTGATTGATGAACCGGCCCCAAGGGTTCGGTTCCGATCCTTCGGTGAAACCGCTATTCAGGTGGACCTCTTAGCCTGGGTCAAGGATCCCAGAGACCGGGGAAGAGCGCTGGACGTAATGGTTCGCAACATTCACCGGGCTTGTAAGGAAGCAGGTATTGAAATACCGTCGCCCAAGATGGAATTATCGATTAAATCCGAAAACTTGGAACTTAGAAAGAAACTGAGCAAGGCATTTCATGATCCGGAAGGCGAATAACGACTGCTGATAAATCCATTGGTCAGCCTTGGCAACTGGGTTCTCAGCTTTCCGGGGGTAGGCATAAATGAATCTATGTGAAAGGATCTCGAATGAGCCCCCCCGGAAGGATAATCGGATGACCATGGCCCGGCACATTGTTGTGCGGCTGTTGCTGTTGCCCTGGCAGGTATGAAAGCGGTAAACTCCGGGAGCCTGGGGTAGAGCCCCGGAACTACCCACTCCAAACAACGAAGAGCCCTAATTTTTGTCCCGTCCAGCATCCCGGGATATTATCTCATCTTTAATTTCATCAAGATAAGTTGCGGCCCAGCGGTGGACCGGCTGGTCTTTTGGGACTATTTGTCTGATTTTATGCAGGCACTCTCTGGCCCCATGGTCATCTTGAAACCCTTCCCAGAGTATCTGGGCTTGCAATAGTAACAGCTCTGGATAGGTCGGATCCCGACTAAGCGCGGCATCGGCTATGGCCCAGGCTTCTTCATATCGCCCCTGCATCTTCTGGTATCTGATTTTCTCCATTTCGGCCCCCAGGCTTTCCCGGACCGTCCAATTGGCTTTGCGTCCGCCGGTCCATAGGGCGACAAAAAAGTCGGCCGCGCGATCCGATATCCATAAATCGACAAAGCCTCCGAATAAACTTACGGGGAGGCTGATCCAAAACGGATCCCAGTCGAGTTTGAACCCGGCGGCTCCAAACAAGATGAAGAAGCAAGCGGCATAGACCCAGGCGGAAGCCAGGCAATACCGGGACACCGTCTGACTGTCCCTCAGCTTTTTGGGTTTTGGATTTTCGGTTTTTCGGTGACTTGCCCCGGTCTGGCCATTCCTCGGCATCCTCTTCATCCATAAACCGATGGGGGCATAGCTTGTCGGCGGCCGCCCCGATGATTAATCAGCCCGGATCAGTTCCTTTGCTTGGCCGAGATTAAGGCCTGTTCATAGACATCTCTGACCGGCACCTGGTGGGCTTCCGCCAGTCGGCAACAGTCATCGTATTCTGGTTTGACTGATACCCGCCCGGTGGGATAGGTGGTTAGTTTTAGTTGACCGATCCGTAAGGTGTGTCTATCTGAAGGATTTTTCGGGGCAGGCAGATCCGGTCCACTTGATGTAGCCGGACCCCGAGACTGGTGGTTTCGGATAAGATGATATCGGTCAGGTCCTTGACCAGGTGGGATGGACTAATCACCTTGACCAGGGTTCCCGGCCGATTCTTTTTCATCATGGCCGGGAGATAGGCCACGTCCAGAGCGCCTTTGCGGAACAGAGTGGTCATCAGGTGGCCGAAGAATTCCGGATTCATGTCGTCAATATTGGCTTCAATCACGGTCACTTGATGGGCGACTTTATCTGAAGAAGGCGAGTCGGCACGGCCCAGAATGGCTCGGACCAGATTGGGGCGATCTTCCATGTCCCGGTCACCGGCTCCGTAACCCACGCCGGAGACAATCATCGGCGGGATGGGCCCAAAGGAATCGGCCAGAGTACTCAAGATGGCCGCGGCCGTGGGCGTGACCAGTTCTTGTTGCACGTTGCAGCCATAAACGGGAATCCCCTTCAACAGCGCCATGGTGGCCGGAGCCGGCAACGGAAGGATGCCATGCCGGCAGGGGACAAATCCGGAGCCAAGCGGAAGAGGGGAGGCCACGATCCGATCAACCTGAAGCATGGACAGGCAAGCGGCCGCAGCCACAACATCGACGATGGAATCCACCGCGCCGACTTCATGGAAATGAACCTTCTCCAGGGCCTGGCCGTGAACGGTGGCCTCAGCCTCGGCCAATCGGGTAAAGATAGCCAGGGATCGGTCTTTGGTCAGGTCGGGTAGGCCGCTTGATCCGATCATGTCTCGGATGTGGGCGAAAGTGCGTTCCTGGTGGTCGTGCTCGGTGACGATCACTTTGAACTTAGCTCCGGTCAGGTGCATCTTGTGCACCCGATCCACCTCAATCCGGTATCCTGAGACCGGCAACAACGACAAATCCCGGCGAAGTTGCTCCAGGTCCGCACCTAAGTCCAGCAAGGAACCGACG
>JADFXK010000512.1:0-2108 GCA_015233625.1 Deltaproteobacteria bacterium
GCTCACAATATCGCTTATCACATCGAAAATGGTCAAAATTTCTACCAAAGAAGGGAAGTCAAAGTCTTACTGGACTACCTCAGGCTGATAAACGATCCAAATTCGGACGAAGGAGACGAAGCACTCAAGAGCATCATTAACATCCCGAGTCGGTACATAGGCCAAAAGTTTCTCAATGAACTGGCCGAATTTGCTGCCGGTGGGGAATGTCACCTCTTTGAGGCATTGAAAATATACAAAATAACAGTCCCATATCTCAAGAAGATCGTCAAGGAATTTATAGCCTTGATGGAGTACCTGATATCAGAATCAATAAACGCTGAGCCAGCCGTCTTGATCCACCAGCTCCGTGATATCTTGAACTATGACCGGATTATCACAGATGACGACATCCCCAGTCCGGATGACAGCAAAATCATGAATATCAATCAATTACAATTAGTCTCAAACAAGTTCAGGGATATCCCGTCCCTACTCAAGTACACGGAGACCTTCAGGGACGATCTGAGTAACGACAAAGATGGCGTCTCTCTGATGACTATCCATAAGTCCAAGGGCCTGGAATTCAAAGCTGTCTTCGTGATTGGGTTTATTGAAGGAGTTTTACCAAACAAAAACGGAGAAATAGAAGAAGAGAGGCGAGTCGCTTTCGTCGGCATGTCAAGAGCCATGAAGCAGCTATACTTGACCTATTCCCGGAGTTATCTCGGAAAAAATGTCAAGAAGTCAAGGTTTCTTGATGAGATTATCGGAGATTTACAGTGAAAACAAACAAATAACATAAAGATGTCCGCCTGAAAGGGTGGGCATCAGATTTTTTTGTTTTTATTAGCTAAATTATGTCACAATAATATTTAGTTATATTATGTAATTCATACCTTATTTTTATAATCGTTACAAGAATCATTGTTGAATAAGAATAATAGTAGCAATGACCCATCAGTAAAAAATAGTCGCCAGCGGCATGATCCTAAAGCTAAAGTTCAGGTTTAACAAAACAAGCTATCTGGCTCTTTATATAATAACTATCTGTTTTGACTTTATACAGAAATTCATCGCCTGACTCAATTGCGATTGTCCTGATTGAAGCTGATTTTCAGCTTGACAACTGATCAATGTTTATAGATAATATAAAATTGTATTTTTACCATCCTGACTTTACCCTCTTCATTTGAGATAAAGTGAGATAAAGATGAATCGCTTCCCCAGTAATCATACCATAATTTCCGACCCAAAAAAACTCTCCCCCCCCCCCGCATTTTTAAAAGACGACCAATTTTTTCCTCTTTATATCTTAAGCGGTTGCCTTACAACTGCTTGCCGTGATATGTGCTACTATACCTACATCTTTCAGCTTCATTAATTGAGACCACATCAAGCCAAATAATTCAAACCGTGTTAGGTAAGAGGGTATCTTCGCCATGGCCAGTATTCTTGTTACCGAGGACGATCATCAGTTAGGCGCTGTTCTTAGGAACCCTTTTGGAAAGGTAGGCACAAAATCGTTCTTGTCTCTCACCCTGAACATGGCGAAGGGTCTCCATGCCTCTGTCACAAGAAATATCCCCTCTTCTTAGTAAGGCAAGTTAACGACTCCGCAATCATCCTAAGAGGAGCTAAAGTCGGGCTTACACCCTGGCTATTTTCATTGAATAAGGAACTGTATGAATTTCGTTGACATGAGAACATTGATATTCGGTCACTTGGCAACGTATGCCATATGCTCGTTGGTCACCCTTTTTTTGTGGTGGCAAAACAGGAAACAATTTGACGGATTATCCTGGTGGGTATTTGATTTTAGCGTTCAATTCGTGGCGGTATCGCTGATAATCTTGCGCGGTAGCATCCCTGATTATCTGACTATTGTATTTTCCAATACTCTACTGATTGTAGGCGCTCTCGCTGGGTATATCGGCCTGGAACGCTTTATCAGAAAAACAAGTTCGCAAGTTCATAATTACCTACTGCTAGTGGTCTTTGCTCTCATTTCCTACTATTTTACCTTCGTCCAACCAAGCCTAGCCGCACGAACCCTGAACATTTCTATTGGACTATTGATTGTTTGTTTTCAGTGTGCTTGGCTGTTATTGCGCCGCGTCCAGCCCGAT
>JADFXK010000512.1:2139-2947 GCA_015233625.1 Deltaproteobacteria bacterium
GATGTCGGCATCGTGTTTGGGGCCTTCTGCTTGGTCAGTCTCGTCCGCATTGCCTTCATTCTTGCAGGATTCCACTTTGAAAACGATTTTTTCCGTACTGGCACATCGGAAAAACTGATTATGATTTCATACCAATTACTGGTTACTGTACTAGTTTATAGTCTGATGCTGATGGTGAACCAGCGCCTGCTTATTGAGGTTAAGGCCCAGGAAGAGAAATTCTCCAAAGAGATTCGTGAGAGTGAAGAGCAAATAAAACTTTTGCTTAATTCAACCGCTGAAGCCATTTGTGGGGTAGACATAAACGGGATCTGCACATTCTGTAATCCAACTTCCTTGAAAATGTTAGGTTATGACACAGGATTAGATCTAATAGGAAAATATATGCATACCCTTTTCCATCATACCCGTTCAGATGGAACAAAATATCCATCAGAGGAATGTCCCAATTGTCGGACCTTACTAGATGGAAGCAAAGCACATATCCAAGATGAAGTCTTTTGGCGTACGGATGGTAGTAGCTTTTTTGTGGAGTATTGGTCTTATCCTATTTGGCGGGGTAAAGAACTCGTGGGTGCGGTATTGACTTTCATTGATATTACGGAGCGCAAACATGCTGAGGAGGCACTCTACGAAAGTCGGAACATGCTTGTGAACATCCTGAACTCTGTGCCGCAGTATATTTTCTGGAAAGACCACAACAGCGTCTACCTGGGATGCAATTATGCCTTCACTAAAGCGGCGGGAATCCAGAATGTCGAGGAGATTGTCGGTAAGACCGATTTTGATCTTCCATGGTCTTTAGAAG
>JADFXK010000513.1:0-2414 GCA_015233625.1 Deltaproteobacteria bacterium
AATACATCGATTTTAATTATCTTTTTAATCAGTAGCTAATAAAAAGCTATTTTGTGATAACAAAAATTTCTAAAGGCGGAACAAACACTTGACAAGCGCGACCAGTTATGTCAAAAAAGACACAACTGACTCTTTGATGCGCCACAGAGCCTGGCTTGAACACAACCGCCGTTAACATTTACTTGGTTGCTGAAGCACGGATGAGCATATCTCAAATCGACTGTAAGGGGTAAACAAGATGAGGTACGCAGAGACAGGATACAATTTAGAAATCGATTTAGCGACGGGAAACATTGAACGGGTACAAACCGACCCGAAATTAACGGAACTTCATCTTGGGGGGCTGGGGACCAGCGTCAAGATCCACTGGGATAGGGTTCTCCCCACGACCAGGGCCTTTGATCCGGAGAATCTGTTGATATTCAGCACCGGTCTTCTCAACGGCACTCCGGCTTTTAGCGCCAATCGCACCGTGGTTACCTTCGTTTCCCCTCAATCGGACCTGCTGGCCTACCCGATGATGGGGGGATTTTGGTCCGCGGAATTGAAATATGCCGGTTATGACAAGGTGATCTTCCGCAATAAATCCCCCGAGTTGGTTTATATATGGATAAACAATGACAAAGTGGAAATCCGTGACGCCTCTCATTTGAAGGGTAGGGGCGCGCTTGAGACTCAAGACCTGATCAGAGAAGAGCTGAAAGAACCTAGAGCCCAGGTGGCCGCGATCGGACTGGCCGGTGAAAATCGGGTCTTCACGGCTTCCATCGAACAGAGCAGGTCCAGCGCCAGCCGACTCGGTGGAGGCGCCGTGATGGGAGACAAAAACATCAAAGCGGTCGCGGTTCGTGGCACAAAAGACCTCAATCTGGCCCGCGGGGCTGAATTCATGGACCTGATGGCGGAAGTGACGGAATACATTAATTTCCGAAACACCAACCCGATCCCGGACGTCATGACTATTTTGTCCGGGATTGGGTCGCCGCAGGAAATGAAGCACACTGATGAGAAATGGCACACTGAAAACTTCATGTGGGGTAATGCTCGAACTCGGAGAAGGGACTTCTGGAGCAAGCCGAATGAAGAGAATTGGACGAAGACTCAATTGGATTCGGTTAAGCGGTTAATAAGCTGTTTTAACTGTCCGCAGCAATGCGGCGCGCTGGTTTCGCCTGAGGCCGGTCCCAGATACATGATGAAATGCTTCGGAAAACTCACTTATTCTATGGCGGCCTATGTCGACGACCTTCGCTTCAACTTCAGAATCCTGCAACGGGCCACGGAGTATGGAGTGGACTCATTCTCTACCCCGCAAATTTTGGCCTTCGCGGTTGAGCTCTATGAAGCCGGCATCCTTACTGATAAAGATTTCGAAGGCTGCCCCTCCGATAAGGAAGGACGGTTTTCCTGGTTACTTGACCGGGTGGTCCGGAGAGAAGGCATCGGAGATGTTCTGGCTGACGGCGTCTATTATGCGGCCCGAAAGATCGGCAATGGGGCGGAAAAATTTGATCATAATACGATCAAGAAACATGAGCAACTCCCGCTCAAGTTGGGAATGCTGGACCCCATCTATTTCCTCATGTATTCGACCAACGAGAAAATCAGCATTACCCAGATTGAAGGGAATTTTCCACAGGCGGCTTTTCCCACCAGAGAGCAAAGAGAAGCGTTTGTAAAGGATTGGCTCCAGGTTCCCGACGAAAGATTTAAGCAATACGTCCTGGACTGGGAACCCAGGGGAGACAACTCGATCCCGTATTTCCCGACTCCGGAGATGTGCAGCGAAATTGTGGACTGGATGGAAATGCTGCACAACATTGATGACGCCCTGGGATTGTGCGCCGGCATGGCTTCATTTTGCCTGAAGCCTCCATATCATATACACAACTACCCGAAACTGATCTCGGCCGCGACAGGGATGGACATAGATGAAACCGGACTAAAAAAGATAGTCAATCGGAGTCGGAACCTGCACCGGGCGTTCAATAACCGAAGAGGCATGACCAGGGCCGATGAGAAGCCGCCTGAAGATCACTGGAAAAGAAGATTCCCGGAACTCGAGGAAAATCTCTTATCTACCTATTACAAATTCAAGGGATGGAATAAGGACGGTATCCCGACCAAAGAAAGATTGTTGGAATTGGATCTGGGTTATGTAGCCGAAGACTTGGAACAGAGGGGGATCTTAAAAGTTGGCCAAAATTAAAAAGATAGTCAAGTCAATCAAGGTGGACGCGGATAAGTGCAATGGCTGCCGGGCCTGTGAGATAGTCTGCTCCTCGTTCCATGCCACGCCCAGGTACAGCAGCGTCAATCCGGCCAGGGCTCGTATTCAGGTGATCAGTCATCGATTAAAGAACATCTGGCTTCCGGTATTCGCGGGTGAATATGCCCCGGCTGAATGTATGGGC
>JADFXK010000513.1:2502-2942 GCA_015233625.1 Deltaproteobacteria bacterium
CCACTCAAGTGTGACATGTGCGAAGATGATCCGCCGCTATCGAGACCGAAGTGCGTGGAGAAGTGCCTCAATAATGTCCTGACCTATGAAGAGAATGAAGAGGAAGTCGAAGAAGAAGTGAGGGTTGAGGATCTTCAGGTGGGCCTGGAATTCATGATGGACAAGTATGGCTTTCAGAATGTCCTGGATACCGTTTCCCAGATTTTAATGTCCAGGAAGGGCTGATGGCGGTTCATAATTTTTAAATAGTTTTATGAACCATATATTATAGTTAGACCGAACAAACGGGGGTCGGAGTGAGCATTGGAATCAGGAATAATCTCTGGCAAGTGGGCGGAAGGGGGCTGACCGATCCCTCGGACGCGGCCGTCTACCTGGTCCGTTTCGGCCACCAAGCAGCCCTGATTGACGCCGGAACGGGACGAAATCATACGCAATTG
>JADFXK010000514.1 GCA_015233625.1 Deltaproteobacteria bacterium
TATGTCTCAAAACCCGTCGAAATGGACCAGCTTTTTGAAGTTATGTCACGGGTTATTCAACGAAAAGCGACACCGGAAGAAGTTCGGCCGGATGATATGGACCAGACCGGGTTGGTCGACCTGGCCAAACTAAGAGATAAGCACCGGCGGCGAGAGGATTTTCTCAAGGAAACTATTGCCTTGTGTTTGCAAATAATGCCGGGTAAGCTCGCCGCGCTGCAACAAGCCCTGGGGGCGAACGATCTGGCCCTGGTGAGAAAAACGGCCCATAGCCTGGTTGGTATCACCGGGGAGATCCGGGCCGGCAGAGCCGTCGCCTATGCTCGAAAATTGGAGGAAGCAGCCCAGGATATGGATCTGGATCAGGCCGGATCAGTCTTCGAGATGCTTGATTCAGAATTGCACCGGGTGATGGAATATCTGGCGAAAGAATTCGATATTGGTGATGTTTCTTGAATCGTAATATGGGAAATGTCAATTTGTAGGTTCGGAAGAACAGAATTTAGGATGGTTGATGATGAATCCAGACACGTGTCAGCGGAGTGAAAGCCCGGAATTTGCCAGACTCAGTTTAGCCTCGGCTATGGCTCTGGGCATTAGGGAAGGGCGGTTTTATCGAGGCGCCCAGAATCCGTGCATAAATTTGCTGTTGAACTATAACGAGGGCTGTAAAGCCAACTGCGCCTACTGTGGGTTAGCCCGGAAGCGGCCGGGTGTCTTTGAACAAAAGAGCTTTATTAAGGTGGACTGGCCGTTGGTGTCTTTAGACGAGGTTATTGATCGGATCAATCACCGGAATGGGGCCGTCAAACGAGTTTGTCTGTCAATGATCACCAACGCCCGGTGTGTTAGTGATACTGAAGTGATGGTCGGACGTTTGGCCCCGGCCGTGGATGCGCCCATTTCTGTTTTGGCCGGCCCCACTATTATGAATCATGAACACCTCCTCAGGTTGCAGACCGCCGGAGTGGATATGTTGGGAGTCGCGGTGGATGGTGTTACTCCCTCTATCTTTGACCGGTTCCGAGGGAAGGGGGTTGAAGGGCCGCACCGGTGGGACCGCTATTGGGAGACCGTTGTCGATGCCGTGTCCATTTTCGGGCAGGGCCGGGTGGGGGTCCACCTTATTGTCGGTCTAGGCGAAACGGAGTATGAGGTGTGTCAGACCATGACCCGAGTGGCTGAGGCCGGGGCCGTGTCCCAACTGTTTTCCTTTTGGGCGGAAGCTGATTCAGCCCTGGCCGGGGTTGGACGGCCGGCTTGGGGAGCATATCTACGGGTTCAATTGGCCAGGTATTTGATTGATGAGAGAATAGCTAAGGCGGCAGATTTTTCTTTTGACGCCCAAGGAAGGCTGGCCGGTTTCGGCCTTTCTGGTGAACAACTCGATGGGATAATTAATTTAGGGCGACCATTTATGACCTCTGGATGCCCTGGTCGTGATGGGGAGGTAGCCTGTAACCGGCCTTTCGGAAACTGTTTGCCGGACGTTAAGCAATGGAATTATCCCTACCTGCCCAATGAAGAGGAGTCGGCTTTGATCAAGGAGAACCTCTGGCGCTAACGATTCGGGTTGCGAGTTTGGGGTCACACCTCGGAGGGCCGTGATCGTCCCTTTTATAAGAACCATGGCGGCTGCGTTGATTTTGACAGGTTGTCTTAACAAGCAACCAGCAACAAGTGCTCTCTGCACTGGCAATTATAGTCGTGTCAAGTAGTTAATACTCCTTGGCCATCAAGAACTCATACGGCAGTTAACCCGCAACTCGCAATGCGTAACCCGCAACCCGAAGGCTAATGCAGGGAGTGCCGGGCCACTCGATGGGTCCCCTGATTCTCTAAAAGAATAACAATCAATTCGAAAGTAACGTCATCCACGACTTGACCCTGCCAGCCCAGGCGCTCCAATTGCTGATTGACCAGGTTTGCGGTAAATGATCCTCCGTCGCCGATGATGTGCATGACATCTATTATGACCCGTGGGACGTCGATGGGGACTAATCCTTTACTACACAATCTCACCAACAAGATATCCAGTAACTGCTCCATTCCATCCTCCGTCTTATAAGTACTTGCTCCCTTGCGGTGCGATGGCGAATTTTTTTTCACCGGTGAATACCAGGCGGCCAGATCTTTTTTCAAATGCGCTCAGGTAGTTTCGGAATATTTCCCGGCCAAAAGGGTAAATGGTTTTGAGGCCATTGGTGTCGATGAAGATGCTGCATGCTGTCGCAATATTCCTGGTCAATGCGTTGAGCAGTTCGTGAGCAGAGGTTCCATCAAAGTCACCAATCAAATTCAACCGGAGATTGCCACCCTTCCGGTGGGAGACGATACGGAAATTTGCTGCCATGCAAGGACTCCTCATTAACCGTCGCTGGTTCCCGGTTGCTCGTTGAAGACAACCAACAATAAGGAACCATATCAAATTTAAAAGGAACAAATATGACCGTTCGATGTATATATGATGAACTTGTAATCAGTAATCAGCAACACCCAAATTGCCGCACTTTTGTTATCCTTCGTTATGGGCTGGGTAAATTTCCCATGTTTGGGACTTGGCCGGGGTGGCCTGGCGGAGAGGTTTATCCGGCGTGGAGTTGAGACGGGACATCTCCAGCGCCATCCCGGCCAGTTGAGCTGCGGCTTGGGTAAAATTCAGATCATCAGAGGTTGGAGTCCAGGGCCGGGCCGTATAAATTCTCAAGGCGCCAATGGTGTTTTTACGAACGATGATCGGGATCGACAAGATCGAGGCAATCCCCTCTTGCATGGCCGCCTCTGGATATTGAGCCCTTTGATCATTGGCGGCATCCTGGATTAACACGGTTCGGTCCGGCACCCCGGCGGCGCTGAGAAAAGAGGCGCTCACCGGTCCTTTGTGAAGATAAAGGTCGCTCAGGCCCTGGGACATGACAACTTCCAATTCGTCTGTCTTT
>JADFXK010000515.1 GCA_015233625.1 Deltaproteobacteria bacterium
GCAGGAACTGATAACATAACTGTAAGCTTTCATTCAACAACGGCTGTCCGCCGACCAGGGCGAGGATTTCTCCCGAGTCCGCGTCCAGCACCATTAAGGCGCCTCGCATGGGAGGTGCCGTTATCCCGCCTGGCCGGCTGTTTTCCAGGCTAAAGCCCTGTCTGAAGGCGGCATCTGCCGCGTCCTGGACGGTCTGGCTTAAAGTGGTCCGGACCGTCAACCCACCCCGATAGATCATCTCCCGGCCGAGCCTCTCTTCCAAGATGTCTCGGACATGGCTGATAAAGTAATAATATTTTGATCTTACCTCCGGTTTTGGTTTTAGCCCCAGTGGTGCAATAGTGGCCAGACGATAATCCAGGGGATCAAGGTGCCCATCGTCCATCATCAGCTTTAAGACCAGATCGCGCCGCTTCTTGGCCCGGTCCGGCGCGACCAGAGGCGAGTCGTTGGCCGGGTTTTGAGTCAGTCCGGCCAACATGGCGCATTCGGGTAAGCTAAGTTCGGAGACCTGTTTATCAAAATAGGTTCGGGCGGCCACTCCCACACCGTAAGCACCGCTCCCCAGATAGGCCTGATTTATATATATTTCGAGTATTTCTTCCTTGGTATAGCGCCGTTCGATCATCAGGGCCAGGATAGCCTCTTTTATCTTGCGGTGGATGGTCTTTTCCGGAGAGAGAAACAATTGCCTGGCTACCTGCTGAGTAATCGTGCTGGCGCCCTGGACGTACCCCCCGGCTTTGATGTCATAATAAACGGCCCGCAGAATAGATGGCAAGTCGAGACCCAGGTGGCTATAAAATTTCTTGTCTTCGGCGGCCAAAAGGGCATTAATCAGATCGTGAGGCACTTGATTCAGTTTTACCGGGAGGCGGTTTTCGACGCATAGTTCGTCCAGGAGTTGCCCGTCACGGGATAACACCCTGGTCGCGGTTGAGGGACCGAAATGTTTTAAGGAGGTAATGGGGGGTAGGTTTTTTGTCAGGGCATAGAGCACCCCGGCCGCCGTGCCCACGATCGTGGCCGCGGTGATAATGATTAAGTAGATAATGATTGTTCTTATTCCGGATCTGTTCACGCTTCTCGATATCTTGAGAAAAGGGCAAACGGCATGTGCTCTTAGTCATCTCGGATAAGTCTGCTACCTGGTTCTTTGGAGCCGGCCGGTAGACGTTACGGGAGCGTCCAACTCTTGAATATTTTTATTAATCTGCTGTATATATTGCGGTTTGTCGGACAGCCTGGCTATGACGGTCAGGAGTTGTTCTCGTTGACCGCCCAAGGCCTTGATCCGGGTCTCATAGCCGGCCGTGATCCAACTTAAGGCCGCCTCGGCATATTCTTCATGAAGAATGGCAAAAACAGCCCGCGGCTGGGTGAGGAAGTGGAAACTGTCAAGCCTTAGTTCAAATTCGGGATGCTGCTCTGTGACGGATTGGACCACCTGCTCCATGACCATGGCGTCAACCGGCGTAAGACTATGCTCAAAGTGATATTCGACAAAGGCCGAGTGATTGTATCGCTCTTCGAATTCTCCCGGCTTGAAATCCCGGTCGGCGGGAATCCGATGTTTCATGTCCCGGTCCCAAAAGATATAATCGCATTTTAGGCCGTCTATCTTCCAGTTTTCCCGGGCGGTCCCGCAAAGATTGGCGCCGGTTAAGTCCGCCTTGGTGAAATCGGCATTAATCAGGCGGGCGCCCTGCAAGTTGGCCTTGGTCAGGCGGGTCCAACTGAGATTGGCCCCGCGCAGATTGGCCCCGCGCAGATTGGCCCCGGTGAGAAAGGCCTCGGTGAGCATGACCACGCTGAGATTGGCTTCGGCCAAATTGGCCCGGTGAAGATTGGACCCGACCAGATTGGCCCCGCGCAGATTGGCCCGGACAAGCTTGACTTCGCTCAGATTGGCCTCACTCAGATCCATCTCGGCCAGGTTGGACCCGCTCAGGTTGGACCCGCTCAGGTCCGTCCGAGTCAGGTTGACCCCGGCCAGATTGGCCCGGCTGAGATCCGTCCGGCGGCAAATCGCTTCGCTCAGATCCGTCCCGCCGAGATTGGCGCCGAGAAGAACTGCTCCACTGAGGTTCACGCCGCAGAGATGCGCCCCGCTCAGATCCGCCTCGGTCAGATTGGCCCCGCCCAGGTCGGCCCCGTCGAGATTGGCTTCGCTTAAATTGGCGCCGCTCAGATTAGCCCCGCTCAGGTTCGTCTCAGACAGATCCATCCCGGCCAGATCGGCTCCGCCAAGATTGGCCCCGCCGAGATTGGCTTCACCCAGATTGGCCCCGGTGAAATCGGCCCCCCGGAAATCCGTCCGGTAGAGATTGCCCCGGCTCAGATTCGCCCCCCGCAGTTCCGTTCCGCAAAGATCCGCCTTGATCAAGATCGCCCCGATGAGATTCGCATCGCGGAATTTCGCCCCGGTCAGAATCGCCCCGGTAAAATTGGCCTCGCCGAGTTTGGCCCATCTGAGACTGGCCCGGCTCAGATTCGCCCCCCGCAGATTGGCCCCGGAGAGAACGGCCTGGCTGAGATTGGCCCCACTCAACTCCGCCTCGCTGAGGTCGGCCCGGCTCAAATCGGCCTGGAGGAGATTGGTCGCAACTAAATTGGCATGACTCAAATCGACGCTCCCCGGGTGGCCCCGCCGCCATTTATTCCAGACCTCCACCCCTTGGTTTAGGATTTGAAGGTGTTGTTTATCGGCCATGTCAGATTCTCCTTGTGGCTCCAGGCCCCGGGGTGATCAAACAAAGAACTCAGGTGACGGGGGCGCCCCCGTTTCGTCTTCATCTGATCACTCCTTTTTCGTATATCCGGCCATCGGGAGGAGAATCTCATTATGGTTACGGGGATACGGAAGTCGGGGCCAAGTACCGGTTTATCCAGGAATCCGAATTGTGCCCGATGGTGGCCACCTTTCCGCTCCTGG
>JADFXK010000516.1 GCA_015233625.1 Deltaproteobacteria bacterium
CGAGCGGCTGCCTTTTACGTTGTCATTTCAAACGAAGCGAGAAATCTTAAGATTCCTCACGTTCGTTCGGAATGACATCCGGCCGGTTTATGTTCGTCGCAATGACATCTAACCAGAATTGTTATTCAAGATCATTGACACTTGCCGGACGTAATCACCTCGTTCTTAGTATAGGCCCGGACCAGCCAGGGGAAGCCGGCTTCCATCCAGCGGGCCACATCCTCGTTCGTTTTCCCTTTAGCCTGCAGCACGGCCTGGTCCAACCAGAGCTGATCACCGCCTTGTTGCTTGAGGACGCCGGCCCCGAACTGGCCCTCCAGGGCTTCTTTCAATTCTTCATTGATAATCCACTGGCCGCGGGTGGGGATGTTGGTGCCGCCGTGGTCGCCGAAGAAGGCCGTGACATAATTCCCTTTACCGACGTTTCGGTCCAACCAGGTGATAACTTTTTGGATCATATAATCGGCAAAGAACATATAACTGTAAATTTCGCCCGAGTAAATGCCGAATTTGTGCCCTACGGCGTCCAGGCTCTTGAGATGGAAGAAAACGAAATCAGGGACGTTGTCCTGGCCCACGCCTTCCCGTTCCATGGTCATGAGATTAAGGTCGAAGTTCCAGAGATCAAAGAACGGGGTTTTGACCGTTTCGCTATACTTTTCAGTCAACACCGTCACTCCCGACTTGTAGTCTTGATATCTTTGGAGCTGGTCCGGTTCCGCTTCGCCAGCTTTGATCATAGGATAGCTGAAAGAATACTTTTCGCCCCAGGGAAAGGCGGAGGTAGGATTTCCGATGGGTGCTTCCGTTATGGCATAGGGACCTTTATCCCGAATCGTCAGGTCACCGGTCCATTTGCTCGTGTCCAGGTCCAGGCCGTAATATTTCTTGAGCCACGGCTTAACGGCGACATCGGGATTAAGACCGACATTCAAATAGTCGGGCAGGGCATAGAAATCGGTATTGGTATAAGGGACGCCTGAATACCAGTTGGTGATAAACACGATATCTTTATCCGCACCGGGGTAGACATAATCGCCACCCTGATAGTAGGCCCCATGACCGGCCACCCCAATGGCCGCCCGACCGTAACTCGACGAGGAAATGACGATACTCTTGTTGTCGTAACGGCGGTCCAGCTCATCGGCCAGGGTGGGGACCAGCAGATTATAGGGGTTCAGATCACCATGACCGTTGTTCGGCCCGGCATTGCCGTCATCTACGGCCAGCGGGTATGTGCCGTTGGGCAGCATGACATTGTTGCCCACAATTCCGTGCATCCCGGCGATGGCCCCGGTGCCGACCGTGGCATGGGATACCGCTGTTTCCGTTTTGGCGTCGGTGACGCGGCCCTGGCCGAAGGTGGCGCCTTTGGCGATAATATTGCCGGTCAGGTAGGCGAAGGCCCGCTCAAAGGTTCTCAGGTGGTCGTTGCGGCACTGATCTAAACTGAACAGGACAAGCACCTTGGGCCGATCCTGACTGGTCCAGGTGGCGGCTTCGGGTTTGAGGATTTCGGTCAAGACCCGTCCCGAGGCGGCAGCCGGGCGCTGCACTCCGGCCAGGTAGGCCAGGGTCGGGGCGATATCGATGAGCCGGGCCTCGGCCCCCAGATATCCTTCCTTGATCCCCTTGCCGTAAAAGATGATGGGAATATCCGAATCGTAGTTCCACAGCGAGCCGTGACTGGCCACGGTATCGGGTTTTTGGCCTTTTAGGATTTTGGCGTAGTCGGCCCGGGTGGTAAACAGGCAATAGGGCCGGGTGAGGAGATAAACATCCGGAAATCTGGTGGGGTGATACATATTCTTAATGGCCGAGGGCACCCCTAAGTTGGGGTTCTCGATGTCCGCGGTCGTTGGCGTGTCCGCGTTTACGTCGGCCTGGGCCGGGACGGACCCCGGGGCGGACATCCAGATTCCGATCAACGCCACTAACAATAAAACAAACAGCTTTAGATACTTAGACATTAACACCCTCCTGATAAGATTAGAATAAGTACGCAAATACTTTTGCCATTCGGCGCTCTATGGCCGATCCGGAATATATCCCTACATTGATTTAGTCAATAGATCAAATAGGTAATTCAAATAGGCAAGGCTTGTTTCGATTGAGAATAGATATCATGGCAGGTTCCCCGACTGCGGCCGGGTGGTTGGTCAGCCGGATGGCGATGACAAAATTTAGGTGGCGATGCCTGGCCTTTAAAGTCGCCTGGGGATCAGGCCGGCAAACGACATCCAGGCGAAAAGATCGCTTAATACGGTTGAACACGCCCAGGTGCAGAGCTTGCGGGCCTGATCGACGAAGTTGATCGCCTGACGCAAAGCCTGGGGAGGCGGATGGCCGAACGCACAGAAAAAAATCCGGGTATTTCTTCATTCTTTTTTTCATTCCACCGCAAGTTTTTTGTCTCCCAGTTGTTTAACATGATGAACCATGATTACCCTGATTGCCTCTGCCGGCCATGACTTAATAAAGGCACTGATGGTGTCCCGTCGCTCCGTCATGACCCGTTTAATAAATCAGTGAAATCAAATTAATCAATGAAATCAGAGTTCAAAAGCCAGAAGGCCGGGACCCAACCACAGAAAGAGAATAGGCCATGAACCAATTGGAAGTCTCAACTTCAATAGATGATGCCATAAAGCAAGTTCTGCCGAACGACGTTCCGCGGGTCAAGCTCTGGTACATCGCCCAGACCTTTCTGGGCATCGGGCTGGCCTCCTTCAGCCTGGCCGCGCTTGGAGAAGCCAAGATCTGGATGACCAAAAAGAGGAAATGGTTCACCGACGATGAATATATGCAGGGACTTGGGCTGGCCCAGTTGCTACCCGGTGCCCCTACGGTGAACCTCACCTCGTATCTGGGCTTTCGACTGCGCGGCCTTCCCGGAGCGGCAGCGGCCACGTTTTGCTTTCTGATCCCCTGTTT
>JADFXK010000517.1 GCA_015233625.1 Deltaproteobacteria bacterium
GTTGTCCTGAAATGCCCGAAGCATCAGATCAGACATCCGGTGACGCCAGCCCAGGAGGGAACCGCGCCACTTGGGGTTGGAGGCCATGATCGCTCCGGTGCATTTGTTGAATCCGACCCGTTCTAAATAGTCCACCACTTTGGCTGAAAAGGCGGCGAAGTACTCGTCGGCGTGGCCGGAGTCTTCTTGATAGACCACCAGGTTATCTTGGTCGGTGAGCAAAGTCTGTTCCCCGCGGCCTTCGGATCCGGTCCCGATCCAGGCGAAGTCGCAGGGCATATATCCAAAGCCGGCGCGCATCTCCGCCTCGACCAGGTCGATGATTTTGGCCGTGATGAAGTCCCGATACGAGGTGCAGATGGCCTGGAGGTCACTGACGATCAGCGTCTCCTGGAATAGCGCCAGCACCATGTCATTTAGCCGGGCGTGGGCCGCGGCGATGTCATCGAGGCATCCAGCCTTGTCGATGCGCCAAATAGAGGCATCAACTTCCATTTGAAATGCCGTGATTTTCTTTGTTTCTTCGTAAGACAGGCGCCCCAGTTCGGTGAAAACGGCTTTGCGGTCATTTATGGATAGGTCTTCGGTTTGCCGTCGGGCCGCGAACAGGATATCCTGGACTGACCGGTCAATGGCCTGGTGATCGTCTTCAAAGGGAATCAGTCCGAAGAAACTGGTTTCGCCATCCGCACTGGGGTCGGAGCCAGGGTCGGAGACCGGGGGGCCATCGGATCGAATGGGGCTATCCCCAGGAAAACATACGGGTTCCAGTGTTTTTGGGGAGGTTTGAGAGGCCGCCCGGTCTGGTTTGGGTTCTTGAGGATGATTCGGGTGGGAGGATAAGGTCGTCATTAGTCCCTGCGCTGTTAAATATTACAAGTTTATATAATCATTAATAAAACATAGTCACGGCAAAAAAAAGAAAGAACGGAGATTTTGAGTGGCCGTCCGGAAGATGGATACTCCGCCTCGGTTTTATCGGGCCCTTAAGGTATCGGATAGCCGCGAATCATTCCTTCCGCGTGATGGGCGTTCATTGGCTGGGCGAGGAGATACCCTTGGACATAATCGCACTCGCATTTTATGATTTTATCAATTATGTTATCGGTTTCTATGCCTTCGGCGGTAACGTCCATACCCAGGGCATGGGCCAGTTTCACGATTAGAGTCACAATCTCATAATCTTTTTCATTCTGGTCCAATTGGACCACAAAGGATCGATCGATTTTGATTGAGTCCAGGGGAAAGCTGCGTAAGTATCCGAGAGAAGAATAACCCGTCCCAAAATCATCAAGGGCTATCTTGATCCCCAGCTCTCTCAGGGTGTTGAAGATACTTACGGCCAGGTCAACGTTTTCCATAATGGTCGTTTCGGTTATTTCCACTTTCAGATTTTTTGACCGCAGTTGCGCCTCGTTAAGTGATTTCCTGACCACTTCCACGGGATCAGCTTGAAAGAATTGCTTCCCGGAAAGGTTCACGTTCATGACCAGATGTTGCGCCTGAGGGTAACGGGTCAGCCATTGACTCATCTGTTTACAGGCTTCTTTGAGCACAAAGTCACCGATCGGCACGATAAGTCCGGTTTCCTCGGCCACCGGGATGAACACGCTTGGCGGGATATACCCCTTATCGGGATGAAGCCAGCGGACCAGAGCCTCAAATCCGGCCATGGTCAGGTCTGGAAGCGAAAAAATCGGCTGGTAGACCAGGGACAACTCCCCCTGAGACACGGCCTGGCGCAATTTGCTCTCCAGATTGAGCCTTTTAATGATGATTTCGTGCATCCGCCTGTCAAAAACGATGGTCCCGCCGGTCCGGATTTTTTTGGCTTGATACATGGCGATGTCCGCGTCGCGAATCAACTGGTCGGGGCTGGTGTAGTCAAGCCGGCCGAAGACCACGCCGATACTGGCGGAAGTCCTGATCTCATAGAGCCCGACGGTGAAAGGAGCATCGATGAGCTGGTGAATGGTATCCAATTCTTTTAGAATTGTATGGTTATCAGCCGCGTGGGTAAAGAGCAGGGCGAATTCGTCGCCGCCGAATCTGGCCAGCACCGTTTCTGGGGAGATGCCGGCGGTCAGCCTCTGGCTCAGCAACTGAAGTAGATTGTCGCCGAGCACATGCCCAAAGCTGTCGTTGACTAACTTGAAGTTATCCAAATCAAAAAACGCCAGGGCATAGTCATAACATTTTTCGGTCAGCGCCTGGGAGATGGTTCGGCGGAGACAATCCATGAGATAGGCCCGGTTGGCCAGACCAGTGAGTTCATCATGAAAGGCCTGATACTTCAGCCTGCTTTCAGCCTTTTTCATCTCCGTAATATCACGGGAAAAGCTGGCCAACTGGACCACCTTCCCGTCATGATCAAGGATCGGGAAGAGTCTTAATCGATATATTCTGTCATCGCGTTCTTCCTCGAAGGCAACCGACTTACCTGCTTTGATGACCTCTTCAACCCAGGCTTTTCTGGTCTGGGCCGCTTCGGCTGGAAGGTAATCGTAGAGACATTTGCCGATCAACTCTTCAACGCCCTGGCCGCGCCTTTGCGCAGCGACGTAATTGAGGGCCAGGAAGGAGCCGTCGGTGTCTATTAATAAGGCGGAATCCGTCGTCGCGTTGAAAAGAGCCCTGATTCTAGCTTCACTTTCCTTTAACTCTCTGTCTGCCCGCTCATGCTCAGATTCCCATCTTATCAGATCCTCGGTCATGGCATTGATATTCTGGGCCAGTTCGCCCAGCTCGCTGGCTTGATGGTCAATATCCACCCTGACACTAAAGTCCCCCTGACCAATGTGTCGGGCGGCATGGACTAAGACGTTGATCGGTCCCAAGATATTTCTCCGGCCGAAAAATCTGGTTAAGATCAAGACGAGGATGGAAATGACGACGATCCCGATGATATTGCTGGCCAGCAGC
>JADFXK010000518.1 GCA_015233625.1 Deltaproteobacteria bacterium
AAACCCGCCCAGCGCATCTGCAACATGTGGAGCATCATCGAAGGCCATATGCTCAAAGGCCGGATTCATGTTAAACTGGTCGGGGAAGCCCTGGGGTATTAGTCTTCGCCCGCCGGCCTTTCGGTTCTGGTTGCAGCGGTCGGCTCAGTCACTCAAGTCCGGCTCTACGGGGCCGGGCTGTTGACTCTGAACCGGTTGCTTCCTTTTCCACCTGTCCATCCGGCCAAAGGCATACTCAACCGCATTCAACAATTGCGCGAAATCAAAAGGTTTGATGAAATAATCGTCAAACCCCGCTTCACGGCAATCAGCCAGTTCAAACAGGGAACTCTGCCCGGTGATGGCAAAAATGTAGGCAAAGGGAAAAGCCGGTCTAATCTTTCGGCAAAGCTCCAATCCATCCATTCCGGGCATGTTCAGGTCCAGCAACATCACCTGGCATCTATCCGTCTTAAGAATATCCAGGGTTTGCAAGGCGTCCTCAGCCGACCGAACACTATAACCGTGTTTGGTGAAGTAGAGACTTAACACGTCCCGGATCGGCGCTTCGTCATCCACGATGAGTATCTTTTTTTCATTCATCCCGGCCCCTTCGCTCAGATTGTGAGTTTGTCCATGTGACTACCCTCCCGCCGGCACACTGCAGGCGGAGAGCGCGATGACCAGTTCAGCCGCGGTGGTAAACGACGAAGCCGCGGTATCCTCCGGCCGGGCCACCACCACCACCTTGCACCCCACCGTCTTGGCCGCGGCTAATTTATCGAGCACCCCGCCCGCCGCGCCGCTATCTTTCGTGACCATGACTCCGACGTCAAACCGCCGCAAAACAGTTAAGTTATCCGTCACTGTAAACGGTCCGCGGCCGGTGATGATGTGATCATCCGGGATCCTCGCCGCGTGACAGGCCGCCCGTGATTCCTGATGGGGCAGCACCCGCACCACCAGCCGGACTCCGGCCCGGGCCGCCTCGTCCACATATGGCTCCAAATTTCTAGACCCGGTGGTTAGAAAGACCGTCGCTTGAAATGAACAAGCCAGTTGGGCCGCCTTAAGATGATTCGCGGCAAAAAAGAGAGACTCATCCGGCGACAGGACCGCCGGCCTGACCCAGCTCAGGTAAGGAATGTGCCTTTCGGCCGCGGCCATCCGGGCATGCAGCCTGGCCAGACCGGCATAGGGATGCACGATATCCACCACGGCCCGGATGCCTTTTTCCGTGATCAACCGGACCAGACCGGCCTGGTCCAGCCGCCCGCATCTCCGGAATATCCGGGGGTGCCGTCCCACCTCCAGGGCCACATCGGTGGCCGTAGACACCAGCACGTCAAACCCGGCCGCAGCCAGGGCCTCGGCAAATGAGGCGGTTTCACTGGTCCCGCCGATCAATAAAATCATAGTCACCTTATTGAATCGTCAAGGCGTCAACCAAAGATCGCCAAGGTCGATTTCTATCTCTTGAAACGGCTCCAGGCGCGCTTTGTCCCTGCCGCCAAAAACGCCCAGGGGAACCCAATGATCGGATTCAAGTCTAAACACGTCCACCGTCATATGGACAGGATCAATGAACCAGAGATGCCCTATCCCATACTCGGCATAAATAGCCATCTTTTTGGTCCGGTCGCGCAAAGCCGTACTGGGCGATAGGACCTCGGCCACCCAATCGGGGACGACATCGATCCAGTTGTGCTCCTGTCGCTTGGGAAATCTGTCTTTTTTCCACCCGGCCAGATCCGGGACGAGGATATTTTCACCCAAAGCAATCTCCGGCTCCACCAGGATGATCCACCCTCCCGGTCCGCCGCCTTCACCAAAATGATAAGGTGCGCCAATTTTCACATTCAAGGCGGATGTGCTCAGGATGTGTTTTGTCGACGGTCTGGGGGTGACGATCAATTCTCCGCGGATGATCTCTCCGGTCATGTTTTCCGGGACGCCGTAGAGATCTTCATAGGTTGCTCTTGTCTTCGCCGGTTCCGGCATGGCTTCGACTCCTTTTTATGCAACGGTGGCACTGGTCCTGCCGATCAATAAAATCATCAACACCAACCGGGGAAATAGTTAAAAGCAGCATAGTCAGGTTGATTAATTGTATATTGATGTCATCAAGAGGCCGATAAGACGCTTTCTTTCGCTATTTTCAACATTCCATCCAGAAGCTGTTTCAAATGAGGGCATTTATCGTAGGCCTTGTCTGGATCGAGCTTGTCAAAGAGATCTTTTCCATAGACCACCTTCTTGTAAGTGCGTCCTGTCTGTTGTGTATAAATGGCATCCAACAGTTTGGCCGGAGGCTGATCAAAATTGACCTCTTCGGGAAGTCGCACTTTGGCCGGCAAGGCGGATCTGATCTCATGGGGAAAGATGCCGGGATCACTGAGCAGCCAGGCCTCGATTTCATGCACGGCGAAAAACTGGTAGAATCTTTCACAACCGACGTCTTTCTCCATCCTTTTCTTGGCCAGATCACAACGTTCATCGGCGCTTTTCCCAGGAACAGTACAAATATCCGGTCCGTAAAGATCCAACAGGGCAATCCCGGCCAGGACATCTTGCTTATTTAAGTGCATCAGCGCCTTCACCGGTGCATCTTTGATTAATTCACGACACCCGTTGAAGCGCACCACCTGGATCCCGACACGCGGGCTGAGCTTGGGATCCAGCCAGCGTTTGATAAAACCGGGAATCGCCTTTTTTTCTGTATGGCCCTCAACGAACAGAACGAATTTCACTCCATATCCTCCAATTCACCGGATCGATATAGGGCACCGAGAGAATACTCCCGTAACCAGTCCTTCAAAACGTTTCCGTCCAACGTCTTGAGTCTGGTCTCACCTTCCGACCAGAGGGTTATGGTTGTCGTTGGGGTCGTGTCGCCAAAGGCATCCAGCAGTTGGGGAGAGTGCGTGGT
>JADFXK010000519.1 GCA_015233625.1 Deltaproteobacteria bacterium
TTTATCAGAGATCACATGGCCATTCGTCAGCAGGAAGGTGAGTTATTGGGAAAAAAAGTTGGGCAAGGACATTTTTAAGTCTCCTGGACCGTTATTTATGACGCAATTTCGTGCATTTATTCGGTTGGCGTTCTCATATCACTGGGCGTCAGGCGGAAGCCAAGGGGTTGATGGGCCGGGTGTTGGTATGAAAAGAGCATTAGAAAGGGCTGGAATTGTTGGGGTACTGCATCATTTTGGATTCCGTCCAGTATCAAAAGAGGAATGGGAACACCAGCAAGAAGAGCAGCAAGAGGAAGAAGCCACTCCTCTATGAAGGTGGCAGAAGCTGGCATAGTGCCGAAATCGGCCCGGCGAGCATCAAGCGTGCAATCGATTGCATCTTCGGCGGGGATCAAACAGCTTAGGGAAAATTTTCCAGAACTTTTGGTCCCTGCCTTTGTTCCCTGGACACGTTCGGGGGAGCGATGGATCAATGACATGTACCTGAGAGACACCGGCCAGCGAAACCGACAACAACGCATTACGGTCGATGTTCAACACATGCTGGGGGGAGCGATGAATCATGTTATCTGGAGAAGGAATAAGAGAAGACAGACAAAGACAAACCGATTCCATGCTGATCTGTGTGGATAGGTCCGTCACCTCGCATCTATGACCGTGTGCATCCGAAGCAAAAACTCTACCCCAATTTTGAAAGAGATTTAGGCGGAATAAAAATAAGATAACCAGTTGTAAATACGCAGAATAGAGTAAAACAACGCCGTTCTATAAATGCCACAGATTTTAACCATTTGTCCGCTCTGTTGCACCCTTCTATATCTTACTACCGTCGCCAGTATGGGCGACCTTAGAGTCAATTGTGCTCTAACACGGATGACCCGTCAGGATGACCTACAGTGAGCGGGGGAGTGATTGAATACGGAACTCCGTAGAGAGAGTAGAACGCCCCGTACGTGACCCCTGACGGCCTCACCCGTCCGATTTCTGAGCCCGACCAATTTTCATCGTCACGAAAATAGCAACGTAATTAGGCCCACAAAAAAATAGGGATGTTGATTCCGGTCACGATTTTAGTTTGTCACTCCGTCACCGCTGACCGAAAAAATTACGATCAGGGTGATCAACGAAACCGAAAAATTAACAAACGGCAAAGCGATGGCCGGGCTTCTATGACCCTGTACAATGAGACCAAATATTTTAGGAGTTCTTGAGAATGATTAAGACGAAAAGGGAAAGAGACTGAATGCTATCACGTGCTTATGAATTCGCTCTCTTTATCGAGACGAGAGTGACCGGTTGCCCCGGCGGTGATAGCCCTAAACGTTTTTTTGTTGCTGGAGGAGTTCGAGCGATTGCCGGGACACCGGTCAATTCCATTTATGCCAGAAAGTGGCCTGAGAGAGCAAAGGTTTTATCTTTGTAGGTAAGCTTATATAACAAGATAGGAAAAGAAAGCAGATGTACACGAAGCAAGCGCAGTGGGAAGCAAAGGCCGAGGCCGTCACCAAGATCGTCAGCGCCATTGAGACGGCTAAACTGGCCGGAGTCGAGAACCCGGAAGCGATGGCCATGGAGACGATCAAGACGGCCATTGATTATCAGCAATTTAAAACGTAAAACTCTTTGATGTAACCTGAGATAGACAAAATAATGCACAATAATTATACAGAATTATTATTTATTTTTGTTGACAACATGCCGCATTTATGAGAGAATAGATTTAAAGTTTATGAGGCAAACATAACATGTGGAGTGAAAGTCAATGAAAGCATACGGTTACGTCAGAGTCAGTGGAAAAGGTCAAGTTGAAGGCGATGGTCTGGTCCGGCAGGAAGAGGTGATCAGGGACTATGCCCAGGCCCATGGTATCACCATTGAGAAAATCTTTCGTGACGAAGGTGTTTCTGGTACCTTGGAAAACAGACCTGCCCTGGCTGAACTGTTAGTGAGTCTGGAGAAGAACGGGACGGGGATCAAGACGGTGGTCTTCGAGAAGGTGGACCGGCTGGCCCGTGACTTAATGGTTCAAGAAAAAATCATTGCCGACCTGAAGGCTCTTGAAATCCATGTTGTCTCTGCGCTTGAAGGCGATGACCTGCTATCCGGTGATCCAAGCCGAGTTTTGATCCGGCAGGTTTTGGGTGCTGTCAGCCAGTACGACAAACAAATGATCGTCTTGAAACTGAGAGCAGCCAGGGACCGAAAGAGAGCCGAAAAAGGCAAATGTGAAGGCAGGAAGAGCTATCTTGAGGCCCAGCCTGAAGTGGTTGCCGAGATAAAGAAGCTACGCCGGAAGACCAAAGGAATCGACAAGAGAATGTCATTTGAGGAAGTGGCACGGAACTTAAATGGGCGTGGAATAAAAACTATGACTGGGAAAGAGTGGTCCGGCGCACTGGTTAGGAACGTTTTGAAATGATCCAGTTATGAGAAGGTGTGTTTTGAAAACTCATCTTTGACGACGACCAGGGCCGGGACATCCTCCAGCCTTTTTCTTTTTTACCCGGCTGAATCTTCTGGCCTCTTACTCACATCCGTGCAGAAAACACCGTTAAGGGTTTTTAGCTTATAATATAGCCAAGATAGCGAGCAGAGATTATTCTACGTCGAAATGATATTCCCCGTATGGATTGAGATTGCCATGCAGCATCGGTGTTACATGTTTGCGGGTTTCATTACTGATGGTTTTCCCTTCCTGTTCGAGCTGAGCTAAGATATCTTGTAGTTTTAATGTATTCCAGCAAATAACAGCGTTGATCAGCAAACTGAGACAGGTTATCCTGTTCATTTGCTGGTAGTAATCCTGACGGCGCAGTTCCCCCTGTTCTCCAAAGAATAAGAATCTGGCCAGGGTATGATGGCTCTCTCCCATGTTAAGATGAAATCGTATTTCTTGGC
>JADFXK010000051.1 GCA_015233625.1 Deltaproteobacteria bacterium
GCCTTCCCCATTCTCCACGACACCGGGACATTCCAGGGCCTGGAAGACCACATGATCGATTTCGAGGAATTCAATCGACTGGTCGGGCTGCCGGAGGTCCGGGCGCGGGAGGAAAAGTATTACCGGGACGTCAAATGAGGAGTTACGGGGGATCTTCTGCCGATGGTTTCCCGGGATGGACAGAGGGGCGAGAGAGTCAATAAAGGCTGCGGCATAGAAGTCCAGCCCTCGGTTTGTTCCACTCTCAATTTGCGGCTGATTGTACGAATGTTGGGATTACCGTGCGACACGATGTCGCTAAAAGAAGTTGTCCCCACTAAGTCGGGGACCATTCGTGCTTCGCTGACCCATAATCCACTATCTCATTCCAGTCATCTGCGGTAATCTATGCCACGGAACAATCGACACCTGGCCATGTTGCAGATCACGGTCGCCACCATAAACCAGCCAGGCCGGTTTGTCTTTCCGACCAGCCAGCTCGCTCCATTTCTTCAATGAGGTAAAGAAGTCAGCGGCGATTGTCTGGCTGGCTTTTATCTCCACCGGCCACAACTCCTCGCCTTTTTCTAAAATGATATCCACTTCCAGGCCTCTGCTGTCCCGCCAGAAATAAATATCCGGCTGAAGCCCCAGGTTCAAGCGCGTTTTCAGGAATTCTGTCACCACCAGGTTCTCGAAGATGGCTCCTCGCTGTGCATGGAAGATGATCTGCCCTGGTTCCCGGATTCCTAACAGCCAAACGGCCAGGCCGGTATCGTAGAAATATAGCTTGGGGGTCTTGACTGGCCGTTTGTTAAAATTTCGGAAATGAGGGCGAAGCAAGAAAACGATATAGCTGGCCTCCAGCACTGACAACCAGGCCGCGGCAGTGTTGTGAGTGACACCGCAGTCTGCCGCCAGGGATGACAGGTTCAGAAGTTGTCCGGTTCGAGCCGCGCACATTCTGAGAAAACGTTGAAAGACCGACAGATCGCGAATCGAGAGGAGCTGACGGACATCTCGTTCTACGTAAGTGCTGACATAGCTGGCGAACCAGTCGCCAGGAGTGATGTCGCGGTCATAGATGGGGGGATAAAGACCGCGGAACATCACCTCATCAAGACTAGCGGGAAGCCGGCCCACCGACTGCAACTCGCCGATGGAAAATGGAAGAAGTTGGACCATTCCGACCCGTCCGGCCAGGGACTGAGTGATGCCCGACAGCAGGCCGAATTGCTGCGAACCGGTCAAGACGTATGCCCCGGGGCGGAGGTCGGCGTCGACGCTGGTTTGCAGGTAGGAGAATAGTCCGGGGACTCTCTGGGCTTCATCCAGGATCACGCCGTCGGAAAAGCGAGATAAAAGGCCGCGTGGGTCGCTTTCGGCCAGAAGGCGGGTGTCCGGGTCTTCCAGGGTCACATAAGGCTTATCTGGGAAGGTGGCCCTGGCCAGGGTCGTTTTGCCCGATTGGCGTGGGCCAGTGATGGCGATGACCGGGAATCCTCTGGCCAAACGGAGAATGGTGTCTTGTGCCGCGCGTGCAATCATGACCTTAAGCAAGCATGTTCTGCACAATTTGTCAACTTAATTTACAATATGTGCAGCAATTCTAATTTTGACAGGATTAACAAGATTAACAGGATTTATGGGTCATGATAATCCTGACAATCCTGTTAATCCTGTCCGAAAAAGAGATGGGCGGGAATCCAAAATTAGAATTGCTGACAACAAGCTCCCAAGCGCCAGAGAAGATGAACCCCGTGATCGGTTATTTTAATTGTTGCTTAATCTATCAAGTTGTATTATATTTTAGGCAAAATTAATCAATCAACAGAGGAGGTAGGAAGATGTCGGAAGCGAGAGTTGCCAGGGTAACGGAAATCATCGCCAGCTCGCCGATAAGTTTTGAAGAAGCCATTAAGATCGGTTTCGATCGGTCCTCAAAAACCCTCCGGGGCATCACCGGACTTAAGATCGTAGAGCAACGCGTGGCCGTTGACGACAACAAGATTGTCGAGTTTCGAGTAAGAATGGAAGTCATCTTTATCTTGTTAGATTAAACTGTTACCTCCATCCCATGTTGGACCAAGCCTCGCCTTAACAGAACACATGCGGCCACCGACCGGTCCCGGATCAACCTCCGCCGGCGGGGAGCCGCTTCATCCTTACCTCTTTGGCTCCGTTGCCAACCCAGCCAGCCATCCATCCGAAACTAATCTCCATCGTGTAAGGTCGCCAACCAAGTCAGGCCCGATGACATCATTCGCTGGGCTGGATATCCTTTCCGGCCTAAAAGTTCAAATTTTATAGCATACTGGACAAGAAATTATTTACAATGCCTGGAGCATCAGTCTATAGAGCCTCTTGCAAAACTCACGGGGAGGCTCTTCAAATTAGCGCATCCGAAAAAGTACGTTTATCAATCCTATTTCTCTTGAATTATGCCTAATTGTATGGTATAAAATCTATTATTAACTATTTATTGCTATCATGTAGAAATCATAATATTGGAGTGCTATTGTGAAATTACATAAAGATTTATCAAGGTACTGGCGAAATATTCAAAATATATAGCAATATTCGTGCCGACACCTCCAGACATTATTTTTCTTGATTTAACCGGCTTTATTTTCCGGCCTGGCGATTTAATCTATAAGATGTTTTGATAGTTATAAAATTATTTGATACCAGGGCCTTTATCTGATGTTGTCGGCCTGTTCGTACGTGCTGCCTCCTAATGCCCGGAAGGCCCGCTGGCGGCTTCACCTCGTTGCTGATGTTGCTTATTTGGCTGCGGCTACAGGCCGCGCAGTATTACGTTACTACCGCCTAATCTTTCCGTGTAATCTGCGGATGTTATGCTACTCAAATTATGACACCTCCGCTAGGTTGTGCTGCTGTGCCCTTTTTTGGCGACCCTGGGCAGGATTGGAGCTTTTAATGAATTCAACCCCCAAACGAATATTGATCGTGGAAGATGAGCCGGCCCACGCCGAGGCTATCCGGCGGGCTTTAGAAACCGCCGACCCGGAAGGTTTAGATGTCCGGGTGGTCGGTACGCTCCGGGAATATCATGAATGCGTGGCTGCCGATCGGCCGGATATCGCCCTGATGGATTTGAATCTGCCGGACGGCCGGGCCGTGGAAGTCTTGACTTCTCCCCCGGAGGCCGGTCCCTTTCCGGTCTTGATCATGGCCAGCGATGGTAATGAACAAATTGCGGTGGAAGCGCTGAAATCAGGGGCGCTGGATTACGTGGTCAAGACTCCGGAGTCTTTCACGACTATGGCCCGGACGCTGACGAGCGCCTTGCGCGAGTGGGAGTTGATTCACGATCGAAGATGGGCTGAAGAAGTCCGCAACGCAACGCTGGGGTTGCTGCATATCTGTTATAAATCAAACAGGTTGCGGGAATTGATGCAGGACCTGGCCTTTTACTTCCAGGAACTCACCGGGTGCGAAGCCATCGGGGTCCGACTGCGGCAGGGAGAAGATTTCCCCTATTACGAAACCAGGGGGTTTTCTAAGGAATTCGTCCTGGCCGAGAGCCGACTCTGCGCCTATGACCAGGCGGGAGAGATGATCCGGGACAAGGCCGGCGATCCCGCGTACGAATGCATGTGCGGCAACATCATTTGCGGCCGTTTCGATCCGGCCAGGTCGTTTTTCAGCCAGCACGGCAGTTTCTGGTCGAACAACACCACACGGCTGCTGGCCACCACCACTGATGCGGACCGGCAAGCCAAAACGCGCAACCGCTGTAACGGCGAGGGATATGAGTCGGTGGCCCTGATCCCGCTCCGCTTGCACAATGAGACCTTTGGATTGTTTCAGTTCAACGACCGGCGCACCGGGCGTTTCTCACCTGAAAAAATCGCCTTACTCGAAGAACTGGTGGATTATGTGACCATTGCCCTGGCCAAGTTAATCGCCGACGAAGCCCTGCTGGAAACCGGCCAACGTCTCCAACTGGCCACGGCGGCCGGGCATCTGGGTATCTGGGACTTAGACCTCAAGAATAATGTCTTGTTCTGGGATGATCGGATGTTCGAGATCTACGGGGTGGACCGGAATGCCTTCTCCGGGTGTTTTGAAATTTGGGAAAAGTGCTGGCACCCCGATGACCGGGCCATGATCCTGGAAGAAAGAAGAGCCGCGCTCAGCGGAGAAAAGACGTATGATTTGGAATTTCGGATCGTCTGTCCGGGTGGGTTCGTCAAGTGGATAAAAACCAACGCGACGGTTATCAGAGACGCCGAAGACCGGCCCATTCGGATGATCGGCCTGAATCAGGACATTACGGACCGGAAGCGCATCGAGGAACAGCTCCGCCAAACCCAAAAGATGGAGGCCATCGGGACCTTAGCCGGAGGCATCGCCCATGATTTCAACAATATCCTCGGCTCTGTCTTTGGCTATGCTGAAATGGCCTTGCTGGATGCTAAAGCGGGCCAGGCCAACCAGGAATTCCTGGAGGAGATACTAAAGGCCGCCCGGCGAGCCAAGGATTTGGTCGCACAAATATTGATCCTGAGCCGACAGTCCAAACAAGAGAAAACAATATTTGAAATTCATCTAGTTATAAAGGAGGCGTTGAAATTGCTTCGGGCCTCCTTACCATCCAATATATTAATCAAGCAAAACATCTCAGCCCAAAAGTCAACCATTCTGGGTGACCCTTCTCAAATTCACCAGGTTTTATTAAATCTTTGCGTCAATGCGGCCCACGCCATGGAAGAGAATGGCGGGACACTGTCCATCGGACTGAGCGACTTCATTCTTGATGCCGAGTCATCGATCCGGTATGTTGATTTAAGGCCGGGGAGTTACCTTAAATTATCGGTCAGCGACACGGGACAAGGCATAGGACAAAACATATTGGACCGGATCTTTGAGCCGTTTTTTACCACCAAAAAGGCCGGCAAAGGGACCGGTATGGGCCTGGCCATCGTCCACGGCATAGTTAAGAGCCATGGCGGCGATATTAGTGTGGCCAGCGAACCGGGAAGAGGAACGGTCTTCAATATTCTTCTGCCGTTAACCGAGGAACACGTTGAACAAGTAGCCCGAACTGATGGGGTCATGCCAGGAGGATCGGAGAGGATCCTTTTCGTAGATGATGAACCCGGCTTAGTCGAAGCCGGTCAAAAACTGCTGGGTCGCCTTGGTTATAAAGTTACGGGCAAAACAGGCAGCGTAGAGGCGTTGGAAACCTTTTTAGAACATCCGGAGAATTTTGATTTAGTCATCACCGACATGACCATGCCGAATATGACCGGGAAAGGACTGGGCCGGGAGATGATGCGCGTCCGTCCTGAAATTCCGATAATTCTTTGCACGGGATTCAGTGAAATTATGAATGAAGAAAAGGCTGCGGAGACCGGTTTTAAAGGATTTTTGATGAAGCCGCTGGATTTCACGGAGCTGGCCGGGCTGATTAGGAAGGTACTCGGGGCGACCGGATGAAATATCAACGTCGTCCGGCCCAAGTCCGTCGGTTCACGGCCGGATCACCCGCTTTGGCCCGGATGACGACCATCGTCGCAAATGATCTCCTTGGTCAGGGCAAACGCATCAAATTTTCTTAAAATGGCCGATTCCAAATAAGCCCCAACGGGGCGCACTAGGTTAGCCCAGGGTGGAGCCCTGGGTAATCATATTACAACTAAAAGCCCCATATATAATAAGGCCTGACCCCTGGCACCCAGGGCTGCGCTTCGCTTTCCCTGGGCTAATCTAGTTCGCCCTTTCAGGGCTTTTAGGCCACCAGCCCTTGGAAAACCATACTTTGCTCCTCGCTATATTTTTTCATGCGTTTGCCCTGCCTATCCCAACTAATCGCGCCTGGATACGCCTCACAAGAATACCCGGTAGTCGCACTTCAGCACCCTGGCCAGCTTTTTGGCGGTTTCCTTGCCTATCGGCCGCTTGCTGTGCTCCATCTCGCTGATATGGCGACGCGGGATGCCGGTCATCTCGGCAAGCTGCACCTGGGTCAGCCCGTCTTTAACCCGTGAACCCCGAAGAACCGCCGCCGGTATGGCCTCATCCGGCCGCACCTCATGGAACACTTCCCGCCAGGGACGGGCTTCAATCTGTTCTTCGGCCTCAATGCTCGTGACCAGGCTCTTTATCCGCTCCGCATTGGAACGATGCACCCGCAGACGAAGCGTCACCATGTCATCGGCAGGGCGCTTTTTCGTGCGTTCCAACATAGAGTACCTCCACCGTTACCTTGTCCTTGTCTTCTATCCAGACCGCCACGTACGTCGGCTTTCCCTTTTTCAGGTGACAATGATGCCGGCCGTCGGCCAGCCTGGAATAGTTCGGCCAGTTGCCGCGCACGGGGCCTGAACATTCAATGTCGGCCAGGAGCCGGGCGAGGCTGTCCAGGACCTTCCCCGGCAATATCGGCAATTGCTTGGCCACGGCTCGGCATATCGTTACCGTCCATCTCATTATGTACCATATTTTAGTACAAAGTCAATAGAATTATCACCACCGATCGGCCTTCGGGGGAAAGCTTTAACACAAGGTGATCCATGAATAACTCGCCAGCTTAAATCGCCAGGGCTAATCCTACTTCATTTTTTGCGTCTTAGTTAACAATTCTTGCACGTTATCCAAATTTTTTCGGACAGCGATCGTTTTGGGATGGCCTGGACCCAAGACCTTTTCTCTGATCTGCAACGCCCTCTGAAATAGCGGCTCGGCTTGGTCATACTTTCTCTGGGCCTTATTTAGCAGCGCCAGGTTGTTCAAGGTCGCTGCCAGGCTGGGATGGCCCATTCCAAGGGCTTCCTCTTTGACCTTCAAAGCTCGTCGGTATAGCGACTCGGCCTGGTCGTACTTCCCCTGGACCTTATATAGCAGCGCCAGGTTGCTCAGGGTCGTGGCCTGGCTAGGATGGCTCATTCCAAGGGCTTCCTCTTTGATCTTCAATGATCGTTGATATATCGGTTCAGCCTGGTCATACCTCCCCTGGGCTCTGTATAGACCGGCCAGGTTGTTCAGGGTCGTGGCTAAGCTGGGATGGCTCGTTCCGAGGGTCTCCTCTTTGATCATCAAAGCCCGCAGATACAGCGGTTCGGCCTGGTCATACCTCCTCTGGTCTCTGTATACGCCGGCCAGGTTGTTCAAGGTCGTGGCCAGACTGGGATGGTACGTTCCAAGGGCTTCCTCTTTAATCATCAAAGATCGTTGATATAACTCTTCGGCCTGGGCATATCTCCCCTGGGCTCTGTATACGCCGGCCAGGTTGTTCAGAGTTTTGGCCGTGTCGGGATGATCCATCCCTAAGACTCTTTCCCTTATCTTCAGCGCCTCCAGAAATAATGGTTCGGCCTGATTGTACTTCCCTTGGGCTTTGTACAGCCTAGCAAAGTTGTTCAGGGTCGTGGCCGTGTCGGGATGATCCGGTCCCAAGACCCCCTCCCTAATCTTCAACGCCTGCAGAAATAACGGCTCGGCCTGGTCATACTTCCCTTGGGCGTGGTAGAGCAAGGCCAGGTCGTTCAGGGATTGGGCCGTGTCTGGATCTTCCGGTTCTAACAGCCGTTCTCTGATGTCTAAGGCGCTTCTTAGGGGCATTTCCGCTTCAGCGTATTTACCCGCATAGTAAAGAGCGCTTCCTTGTTGATTCAAGTAATCGGCTTTAACCAATTCCGAACCGGCCGGAACGAGCTCCACGGCGCGGCCATAATAATCCGCCGCGGCGGCATAGGCCAATTGGGTCATTTTCAGGTCCCCGGCTCCGGCCTCAGAGGTAGCCGCAGACAGGAATTGTTTATCCGCAATTTCTTGATGTTTTTTCACCATTTCCAGAGCCTTCTTCGCGGCGTTTAGGGCCAGGTCTCTAGCCTGGTTGAGCAGCCTTTCCGCCTCATCAAAATCCCCCTGGTCCAGGGCTTGTTTGGCCTGTTCCTTAAAGGCGATGACCGCAGTATCGTCGAATTCGGTTTGAGCCATTTTCGCTTGCAGATCTTTGTACCGGCCGGCAATCTCCCGCAAAGTGAGGTCCAGCTTTTCCAGGGGAACGAGCTGCTGCTCCATGATTTCAAAGAAATTCCCCAGGGCGGCTTGCGTCACGCCCAACCTGGCGGCTATCTTTTCGTATAAATTCGAGGGGACGACATCATCTACCCTCATTTGGGCGGCCGCCCAGCCCACCTGTTCGCGAAGGGAAGGGCCTGACATCGCCACACCCGGTTTGGCCTCCGTAATCCCCCGAACCAGTCGATCGATATTTTCTTCGGAAATTCCCTGGCGGAGGTCTACCCAGGTGAAGCTTTGCAGAAACAATGGAAGTTTTATCTCATGCGGTGTCTCCGGCAGAAGCACCGGAATCACCGGCAGACCGCCCCTAACGGACTTGTCTAAAAACGCCCGCATCTCCATATTATGCCAGGGACCTATCCCATTGGGGCCGACCAGAACAGCGGCTGTCCGAACATGGCCTTCCTCAATCACTTTTTCGATGGCTTCCTGCCACCGGTCGCTCGGAGTGAGCGCCCATTCATCGAGCCACACCCGAATCCGGCGCGCATGCAGCAATTCGGCTAATTCGCGCACAACCTGCTTGTCGTCGCTGTTATGGCATAGAAAAACGTCGTATTGATCATCCATTTAAGACCCCGTTTGACCGGTCAAGAATATGATATTCCCATTGTAGCGGTCTATTGCGCCCATAAGCGACATTCCCAGTTTAGATATGTACCTGATCCAATTTGGCTGCTTCCTTTTTGTGATTTCGAGCGAAGCAAGAACTTTTTACCCTTCCGGAGTAAGACAGGGTTGTCTATCTAATTCAACAGCATTGTGGTATATCTCCAGCGAATCATATTACCCATATTCACATCTATTTTTGGGAGGGTCTGGCGCCTCATCCCCAGGGCGCTTCGGTCCGGCTTTAGCGCTTTTGGGCATTCTTGGTGCGTTTGCCCTGAGGCTTCCCCATTGTGGCCTTAGCCCGTACTGCTTGAAGTTCACCCAGATTTCTCCGCATAATAGCCACATTCGGATGACCCGGCCCCAGGGTCTTCTCCATGATCTGCAAGGCCCGTTTTAGAAGCGGCACGGCCTGATCGTACTTCCCCTGGTCTCTATATAGCCCGGCCAGGTTGTTCAGGGTCATGGCCAAGCTGGGATGCTTCGGCCCCAAGGTCCTCCCCGTGATCTTCAGATCCCTTAGATATAGCGGCTCGGCTTGGTCATTCTTCCCCTGGGCCCGATATAGGTTTGCCAGGTTGTTCAGGGTGGTGGCCGTGTTCGGATGTTCCGGACCCAGGGCCTGCTCCGCGATTTTCAAAGCTTGCTGATATAGCGGTTCGGCCTGGTCATACTTTCCCTGGTCTTCGTATAGCCCGGCCAGATTGTTCAGGGTCGCGGCCGTGTCCGGATGGCCCGGCCCCAGGGTTTGTTCCTTGATCTTCAAAGCCCGCAGATATAGCGATTCGGCCTGGTCGTATTTCCCCTGGGCATAGTATAACCCGGCCAGGTTGTTCAGGGTCGTGGCCATGTGGGGATGCTCCGGCCCCAGCGCCTGCTCCGCGATCTCCAAAGCCCGTTGATATAACGGCTCGGCCTGGTCGTACTTCCCCTGGACTCTGTATAGCCCGGCCAGGTTGTTCAAGGTCGCAGCAGTGGTCGGATCGTCAGGTCCGAGGGCCTGCTCCATGATCTTCAAAGCCCGCAGATATAGCGGCTCGGCCTGGGCATACTTCCCCTGGGCCTGGTATAGCACCGCCAGGTCATTCAGAGTCCCGGCCGTGTCGGGATGGTCCGGCCCCAACACCTTTTCCCTGATCTCCACCACCCGTTGAAGTAGCGGGTCGACCACATCGTACTTCCCCTGGGCGATGTATAACCCGGCCAGGTTGTTCAGGGATTGGGCCGTGTCTGGATGCTCCGGCCCCAAGACCTTCTCTCTGATCGTTAAAGCCCGTTGATATATCGGCTCGGCCAAGTCGTACTTCCCCTGGTTCGAGTATAGCGCCGCCAGGTTGTTCAGGGAGGCGGCAATCTCAGGATCATTCGGTTCTAACAACCGTTCTCTGATGTCCAGGGAGCCCTTTAGGGGAGCTTCCGCTTCGGCGTATTTACCGGCATAATGCAGCGCTCCCCCTTGTTGAAGAAGGTAATCGGCTTTGACCGGCTCCGAGCCGGCCGGGACGAGTTCAGCTGCGCGACCATAATAATCCGCCGCCGCGGCATAGGCTGATTGGGTCAACTTCAGTTCCCCGGCTTCGGCCATGGAGGCAGCCGCAGACAGGAATTGTTTATCCACCATTTCTTGATGCTTTTTCAAAGTTTCCTGGGCCTTCTTCGCTGCAGTTAGGGCCAGATCTCTAGCCTGGTTGAGCAGCCTTTCCGCCTTGTCAAAATCTCCCTGGTCCAGAGCTTGTTTGGCCTGATCCTTAAGGGCGATGACCGCAGTATCGTCGAATTCGGTTTGGGCCAGTTTAGCTTGCAGGTCTTTGTACCGGCCGGCAATCTCCCGCAAAGTGTGGTCCAACTTTTCCGGGGGAACGAGCTGCTGTTCCATGATTTCAAAGAAATTCCCCAGGGCGGCTTGCGTCACGCCCAACTTGGCGGCCAGCTTCTCAGGTATTTCCGAGGGGACGACTCCGGTCACTCCCATTTGAGCGGCCACCCTGGCCACTTGTTCATCCGAGGGTGGGGCGGGTGTCGGTTGTCTCGGTTTGTCGCCCGTAATCCCCCAAACCAGCCGGTCGATATTTTTTTGGGAAAGCCCCCCTTTGCGGAAATCCACCCAGGTGCGGTTCGCTAGAAACAATGGAAGTTTTACCTCAGACGGGGCCTCCGGCAGCAACACCGGTATTACCGGAAGCCCGCGCTTAACGGACCAGATCAAGAACCCATCTACCTCCTCTTCCTGCCAAGAACCGAACCCATCGGGGCCGACCAGGATCGCGACCGACAAGACTTTCCCATTCACAATCAGGTCTTGCATAACCTTCTGTCATCGTTCTCCCGGTTTAAGCTCCCATACGTCCAGCCACATCCGGAGTCCACGTTGCCTCAGCAACTCGGCTAATTTGCGCACCGTCGGCTTGTCCTGGCTGTTATGGCATAGAAAAACGTCGTATTGATCATCCATTTAAGACCCCGTTTGACCGGTCAACCATATGTATTTCATATTGTAACGGCCTGTTGCGCCCATAAGCGGCATTCGCCGGTTAAACACATGCCTGATCCAGGGCTAATCGAGCCCGCGGACCATTTAGACGAATATTCCTGATACCACTTTCTTCCTATTCTTGCACCCCAGTATACTTAGCGCTTTTTGGCCTTCTTGGGGCGTTTGCCCCGTTGCTTTCCCGTCGGGGCCTTAGTCTGTAATGCTTGAAGGCCAGCCAGATTTCCCCGCACAATAGCCACCTTCGGATGGTCCGGCCCCAGGGCCTGCTCCATGATCTGCAAGGCCCGTTGTAGAAGCGGCACGGCCTGATCGTATTTCCCCTGGGCATAGTATAGTCCGGCCAGGTTGTTCAGGGTCGTGGCCAGGCTCGAATGGTCCGGCCCCAGGGCCTGCTCCATGATCTGCAAAGCCCGTCGATGGAGCGCCTCGGCCTGGTCATACTTCCCCTGATCCTGGTATAGCCCGGCCAGGTTGTTCAGGGTGGTGGCCGTGTGGGGATGGTCCGGCCCCAGGACCTGCTCATAGATCTGCAAAGAGCGTTGATGGAGCGCCTCGGCCTGGTCGTACTTCCCCTGGGCTCGGCATAGCAAAGCCAGGTTGTTCAGGGTCGTGGCCGTGTCGGGATGGTCCGGCCCCAGGGCTAGCTCCCTGATCTTCAACGACCGTTGAAATAGCGATTCGGCCTGGTCATGCTTTCCTTGGGCGTGATATAGCCCGGCCAGGTTGTGCAGGGCCGCGGCCGTGTCCGGATGGTCCGGCCCCATCCGCTGTTCGATGATGTCCAGGGCGCCTTTTAGGGGGGCTTCCGCTTCGGCGTATTTACCGGCAAGAGATAGAGCGCTCCCTTGTTGATGCAAATAACCGGCTTTGACCAGTTCCGAACCGGCTGGGACGAGTTCCGCGGCGCGGCCAAAATGCTCCGCCGCGGCGGCATAGGCCAACTGGGTCATCTTCAGGTCCCCGGCTCGGGCCTCAGAGGCAGCCGCCGACAGGAATTGTCCATCCTCAATTTCTTGATGTTTTTTAAACATGTTATACACATCCTTGATCCAGGGCTAATACCATTCGCGGACTATTTAAGACGAATGCCCCTGATACCACATTTTCCCCATTTTTGCCACCATATTTTAACGGATTGGGCGGCTGGCCTGACTCCACCGGTAATTCTAATTTGGAATTCCCACCCATCTCTTTCTTAGACAGGATTAACAAAATTAACAGGATTATCATGACCCATAAATCCTGTTAATCCTGTCTAAATCGGAATTGCCGTGACTCCCCTCAATTGTCTGAACTAGGATTAGGCTGATTGGTGATGATGACACTGATTAAATAGGGGTGATGATGACAGCGGAATGTCCACGGGTGGGATGACCTGGTTGGCCATGGATGTTATGTTTAGCCTGGAAGCCGCTTCAAACAAGTGACGAACTCCCTTTAAAATCACAACAACTCAGCCTAATCATAGTCGATCAACTTAATCATAGTTCAAAATGGAGCAAACTGAAATTGAGGGGGATTTAAAGAATCCTGCTGGTGGTATTTTTCGCGATCACAACGGGTTGAAAATAACCGTATTATCTGGTTGAAGAATAAAGCCGATAACGCCCCAAAGGGATAGCGCCTTTTATTAATCGCCCAATAGCTGGCGAATCATATTAATTAAATCGTCCCTGAAAATCGGTTTAGCAATAATCTGGTCGGCGCCAACTTGTTTGGCCATGGTTAAATACAATTCCGACAAGGCCAGCCCGCCGCCGGACATGGCAATGATCTTAATTTCCGGATTGGTTCTCTTCAACTCAATGATTAATTGAATTCCTTCCTTGTCCGGCATGACTATATCTGTGAGCACCAAATCAACTGACTCGCTCTCAACCAGTTTGATGGCCTGATTTCCATCAGCGGCTTCGATGGCCTCAAAACCGTCTTTTCTCAGGGTTAAGCAAAGCATCTTCCGAAGGCTCCTGTCATCATCCACGACAAGAATTTTTGCCATCCGTTTTGTCCCTTTCTTCAAAGATTTCCTTAATAATTTTTGATAATTCATCATACATGATGCACCCGTAGGTCGTGGAGCAACTGATGCGCCTCAACGGGAGACTGCGTCCCTTGGTCCGGATGGGGAAATCCACTGAAGACTTCTTCTTCCGCCAACCTGCGTAAGTCCTCGTTCCCGTTTGGACTATGACTTTTTCCCGGCATCGCCTTACTCCCTACTCCGAAAAGACACATGATAAACTATTGGGATAAGCATTAAATATGGACCTCAACATTTGGCTGGTAGAATATTTTTTGTTTTGAAATCACTATATAATACCAGGGAACCGATTCATATTTATACAAAAATGGTATAATTATGAAGCTAAAACTACTATTTATTATATATTAGCGTCGCTCGGCCGTCAAGCAGAAAATCCGCCGCCCAACAATTCGAACTAAGATCATCAACCCAGGCCAGGTGATTATTTTTAACCTCCGGCTAAGGCAATCGCTCCAGAAAAAAATGCTAAAAAGAAAAACTGGAATTGATCAGCAATTCTAATTTTGGATTCCCGCCCATCTTTTTTTCGGACAGGATTAACAGGATTGTCAGGATTATCATGACCCATAAATCCTGTTAATCTTGTTAATCCTGTCAAAATTAGAATTGCTGGGAATTGATGATAATGCTTTCTTTTGGTTAAAAAATTTGCTAGAATTAGATCTGGATTAAGATTTAATGAAGAATTAGCCGGGATTTAAAAAGGAGACGCCAGGGAACTTTAACCCTGGAATTTTCAGACGACCAGGTAAAGACCGGACTTATGGATTTTCTGACCATTCTACCACCGCGATGAAGTTTTGATCGGGTTGGTGCCTGAAATCATCTTTCGCAAGGATGCTTATCGGTAGGTTCGGGATATGTTCCGCCAGGTCGGGTTCCCCCCTACCCCAGGTGACCGTGATGGTTCAACTTATATTGATTCCGCCACGTCAGATCCGACGGGCCGACCTGGTCGCCTCAGGTAGTCCCAAGCGGGCTTTTTATCGCCTGTGGATCGAAAAGCAGGAAGGGCGGTTTTGCGTTCACAAAGAAAGTGGGGCCAGTGGCAAAGTGCTCCACCGCCAGGTCTGGTGTTTTACCTCTTTCCAAACCGCCGAAGGGTTTTTCCTGCGCCGCATCAAAGATAAAACCAACCCGCAGCGTCATTCGCCCCGGAAGTACTCTCTCATTTCTTGATCCCACTCATTCTTCACCTCACACGCGGGGCAACCCCTGACATATCTTTATATCGACCAATTCCACATAAACCCCAACGGGACGCACCAGGTTAGCCCCGTCCCCAGAGGCCTTATCAGCTATGAACGTCAAGGGCACGTAAAAGCCGGGTCATAACGACGGCAATGGCCTAAGAAAGGCTTGAGCCGGATGACGAGAAACGGTCATGTTCGGTTCTTGGAGGCTTGGATCTGGAAACAGTTTCAGGCTACCCGACACGGTTTAGCCATCTTCGGATGTGATAAGATTCCTCGCTTCGCTCGGAATGACAAATTTACCTCGCCATTCGGGATGGTCTACTTCTTTGTCATTTTGACGGTCCACTCCTCTGTCATTTCGGTGCGCCAGGTCAAGCCTGGTTGATCTTGTAACCCGAGATGTGGTTACCCTGCTAATTGCTCGTTCAGCAGGTAGCGGAGTGGGCGGTGCCCGGAGTAATTCGCGGCGTCGAAGCCCTGCCGAGCAAACGTGCGAGCCGTAACGCAAGTGAACCCGATTCGGCCTCGTTAGACTAAGTGAAGAGTGGCCAGCCTGCCGAAAATGGTGAAGCCCGCCGCCGATGGTGAAGCAACGAGCAGAAGCAGCCATCGGGCCTTCCGGGGTGTTAGGGGACAGCACGCACGGACAGATCAATCGAGGAACCTGGGAGACCCGACGTGGTGGCGTCATCGTCAACGGATGGGGGGAATAAATAACCTCCATGCGGCTGCGCCGGGAGTCGGAGGGGTCCATAGTAGCTGGGAAGCGGGTAACGACCGTGGAGCCAAGGGACCCTACTGAAGATATGTTTCGGTAAGACAGGAGGAGTGCCGATTGGACGATCCTTATTTGGGCCAACCTACTACGGAACAGGCGACCGTCGTTAAAAGCGAATGGTCGAAGAAGCTCTCTTCCTTGAGACGGAAACTGGGCCAAAAGGCCAAGCAGGAGCCGAAGTTTCGGTTTTATGCGCTTTATGAACACATTAGCCGGGATGACGTACTGTATGCTGCCTGGGAAAAGGTTCGAGCCAATGGCGGAAAGCCGGGAACAGATAGGGTGTCTATTGCCAGAATTGAAAAGAGGGCCGGCGGTGTAGATGGTTTTATCAAAGAGATTCAACAGAGTATTCGCCAGAAGACTTACCAGCCGCAACCCGTTAGACGGGTGTACATCCCGAAGGCCAATGGTAAAATGCGGCCGCTGGGCATCCCGACGGTGCGCGACCGGGTGGTCCAGATGGCGACCTTGCTGATTCTCGAACCGATCTTCGAGGCGGACTTTGAAGACTGTTCTTATGCCTTTCGCCAAGGCCGTTCGGCGCATCAAGCCCTGGAGGAGATCAGGAAGTATCTCCAGGCGGGCTACTGTGCCGTATATGATGCGGACCTGAAAGGGTATTTTGACTCTATCCCTCATGATAAGCTGATGGCGTTTCTGCGGATGCGAATTTCCGATGGACAGGTTCTGAAGCAGATTCGGATGTGGCTGGAGGCGCCGGTGGCAGAGCCGCCCAAACCTGGAAA
>JADFXK010000520.1 GCA_015233625.1 Deltaproteobacteria bacterium
CAACCGCGGCAGTTCGCCTCAGGTGAAGAGCGGTCCCCCCTGGTCGGTGAATTTTCCCAAGATCAGATATTGTTTAGCCAGGCCTGCACCCGATGTGGTCGCTGCACCGACGTTTGTCCGGCCTGCCTGGCGGGAGAGCCGTTTTCTCCGCGGGACTTTGTGGCTGCCTCCAAGATTTACGCTACGTTGAAAGGCCGCCTGATCAATCGGGCCTCTTTCTTTAAACAACGGGCCATTAAGCGGCTGTCCGAGACCTCGATCATTGATCCCGGCCTGTCGTGGTACTGCACCACTTGCCGCGCCTGCCTGGAGGTTTGTCCGATTTATGCCGCACCCCCGGACCTGGTCCGGGAAGTCCGCATGAGAATTCTGGAAGATGGCCGGCTGGCTCCGCCGCTGGTCACCAGGGCGCTGGAAAACCTGCTGAAGTATTATAATCCCTGGGAGTCATCCAAGAAGAACCGAGACAAGTGGATGGGAGACCTGGCTATTCCGGACCTGACCAAGAACAGCCGGGCGGAATGGTGCTATTTTGTCGGCTGTACGACCTCAATTGACCTGCGGGCCCAGGACATGGCCAGGGCCTTCAGCCGGATTTTGATCCAGGCCGGAGTATCCTTCGGGACATTGGGCAAGAAGGAAACCTGTTGCGGCGACATTGCCCGGCGCCTGGGCGAGGAGGGCCTGTTTGAAACGCTGAGTGAAGACACCCTGGCCCTGTTCCAGAAGCATGAGATAACCAGGGTGGTCACTTCATCCCCCCATTGCTTTCATACCTTCAAGAATGAGTATCCGCAGTTCCAGGCCTCATTGCCGGAAGCCGGCCGGGTGGATTTTTCGGTGAGGCATTACAGCCAGGTCCTGGCCGGCCTGAGCCGGGACGGGCGGTTGTCCTTTCCCCCGCCGCTGAACCTGACCGTCACCTATCATGATCCCTGCTACCTGGGCCGGCATACCGGGATCTATGATGATCCCAGGCAGGTGATTCAGGCTATTCCCGGAGTAAGGCTTAGGGAGATGATTCACTCCGGCCCTAATAGTCTCTGCTGCGGGGGTGGGGGCGGCCGGATGTGGCAAGAGTTGTCATCCGAGACAAAGATTTCGGAGGTCAGAATTCGAGAGGCGGCCGCCACCGGGGCCGAGGTGGTGATCACCGCCTGCCCCTATTGCCTGATCATGCTGGAGGATGCCCGAAAGACCGCCGGATTGGAGGATTCGATCAAGGTGCTGGATCTGAACGAACTGGTCCTTCTGGCCCTGGGTTTGGATGATCGGCCGACCGGTTAGACAAACACGATGGCAGGTAGGCTGGATAAGTCCCCCTCTCTTCACAATTGAATAGCTTTTCCCGGCCGAATGTGTTTTCTTAAAATGTTGGAGAGATTCGCCGAATGATCAAGATAGGCCCCTCAAGCAGATTAAATTTGGGCCGATATCTCTATTAAGGGGGCCACACCAAACACCGTCTCGTGCCAATAAGGAAAAGGGGCTATGGATCAACATATTTCGGACCTCGTGCCGATTGCTGAACCAATCCAGAATACTTCCCAGATCATGCGCAAGAAAGGGCGGGATGATCAGAGGAAGAAATTTGACTTTTCCAAAAAGGAACAACGAGACAGAGAGGTCGCCAAGGAAGAGAAGGAACACGAGGAAGAACGGCTCGACATGGTCGAACTGCCTTTGGACCGCGAAGTCATTTTGGATATTGTCACCAGGATTAATGCCTATTTTCATAAGGTCCATCGCCCGGTCACGGTCAAGTTGATTGATCACCAGGGGAAAATGTCTATTGAGATCAACGACCACAATTCGGGCCGGAAACTGGTCAAAGAAATAGCGGATTGGGGGGATTGCTCGGTCGGGACGGTGTGCCACTGGTTGATCAAGCTGGAGCGAGGCGCCGGATTACTGGTGGATAAGAGCGCTTAAGCCGGGCGTCAAGATGAATGAATATTTAATAATTTGTTCATGTTATATCCGGAGCAGCGCACGCTTCCGACATTTTTCTTGACTTGCCGGCTGATCATGCTTACCATATACGATATCTGAACTTTGGAGACCAGTGAGCCGCCATGACGACGCGACCAACCTATTACAAGGCCATTTGCCTGGTGATCAGCCTCTGCTTATTGGGCCTGGGGGCATTACCGGCTCGGACCTGTTGCTGCACCAGGTATGTCCGGTCCGTGGGGTCGGGTGATACGGGTGGTGAGCCGGGATCCATTCCTCCATGTTGCCGGATGGCCGGTAAAGCCGCGCCCATGTCCGGGATTATGGCCGACGCCAAAGCCGGCTCGCTTAATTGGGCCTGTAGTTGCGCGTGCAGGGCCAGGCAACACGAACTGTATGCCGAATTTACCGTATCTAACTCATTAGATTTTAGCCGGTTTATTCCGACTCAGGCCGTAACTGGTCCCGAGTCCGACCATGTCACCACTATCATCCCGGTCGCCCAAACCCGGACTGGTGGTCCCCCTGTTTCACCACCCCTCTATCTGCTAGGCTCTTCTTTGCTGTGTTAAAGCCCTTTCCCGTCTTCACGCCTGCTATGCTTAACTTGATGTAATTACAATCTTAAATGTTATGCTGCGTCGATCGGCCAGACTTGTCTCCCCATGGGGTGTCCTCGCCTGCCAATGGGATATTCCGGTCCGGTGAATCGGAATGTCAGACTGACCTATGTTGAAATAACTTAAAGATATATAAGGAGATTATCATGCCTTCAAAAGTTAGTAAATCGGCCGTTGATCCGACCATGGATAAAAAAACCGCGGAATTCGGCAAACCGGTTGGAAATGACCTGAAAGAAGGTAAAATAACTCTCCCCCTGATTATTGCCATGAAAGATGGAACGACCGAGGATAAGACGGAGTTGGCTTCCCTGATCAAAAAACGTG
>JADFXK010000521.1:0-533 GCA_015233625.1 Deltaproteobacteria bacterium
CGCAAGATCGTGGGGATTGAAGCCTACGCCCCGACGGATAATGTGTCTGAATTGACGGCTCGGACCAATGATGACGGTTGGTCGAGCGTTTTTGTGGAATGGCTCAAAACCAGCCGGCTAAACCAGAATGATATGATTTTTGTCTTCTCGGTCGGTGGCGGCGATTTGGAAAAAAACGTCAGCCCCAATCTGGTCTCCGCCCTCCAGTATGCCAAAGAGATGGGGGCGAAAATCGCCGGCGTGGTCGGTCGAAGCGGTGGTTATACGGCCAAAGCGGCGGATGCCTGCGTCATCATCCCCACCGTCGACTCTGCCCTGGTCACCCCCCATACCGAAGCGTTTCAAGGTGTTGTCTGGCACCTCCTGGTCTCCCATCCGCGGCTCAAAATCGGAGAGACCAAATGGGAATCCGTCAAATGAACCCAACCCCCCGGAGCGCCGTGTTTCTTGACCGAGATGGGGTCATTAATCGGTCAGTCGTTAAAGACGGGAAACCTTATCCTCCCCAGTCCGTGGAGGAGTTGGTTTTATTA
>JADFXK010000521.1:586-2886 GCA_015233625.1 Deltaproteobacteria bacterium
CCGGGTTTCTGCTTATCGGCGTGACCAACCAGCCGGATGTGGCCAGGGGAACTCAGAAGCGCCGGGTGGTCGAAGACATCCATGCCGCCCTGCGGTCTAAATTACCCCTTGACGACATCCTGACCTGCTTCCATGATGATCAAGACGGGTGTGTCTGCCGGAAACCCCAGGCCGGGCTATTGCGCCAGGCCGCTGAACAATATCATATTGATCTCTCATCCAGCTTTATGGTCGGTGACCGCTGGCGGGACATAGAAGCCGGCCACAACGCCGGATGTCTGACAGTTCTGATTGACTATGCTTATGCCGAAAAATCATCAAGGATTCCGCCGCATCTAAGCGTTTCTTCGCTTTTTGAAGCTGTGGATTGGATTCTAGATCAAGCCGAAATTAAGGAGATGGACACATGAAAAAGGTATCTGAATTAAAGATAAAGCTGTTTGCCGACGGCGCGGATAAGGCCGGAATGCTGGAGATGTATCCCAAGCCATACATTAAAGGCTTCACCACCAATCCCACCCTGATGAAAAAAGCCGGTGTATCCGACTACGAAGCCTTTGCTTCGGACATTCTCAAATCAATCCCTGACCGGCCCATTTCATTTGAGGTTTTTTCCGACGACTTCGAGGAGATGGAGAGACAGGCCAAGCAGATCGCGGGCTGGGGTGATAATGTCTACGTTAAGATTCCGGTGATGAATACCGAAACCAGATCCTCTGTCGATTTGGTGCGCCGGCTGGCCGAGGCCGGAGTCAAGGTCAATGTTACGGCCTTGATGACCCTGGGGCAGGTTCGGGACATGAGCAATGCGTTAGCCGGTGGCCCTCCGGCCTATATTTCCGTGTTCGCCGGGAGAATAGCCGACTCCGGCCGCGACCCGGTGCCTCTGATGGCCGCGGCGGTGGAAATGATCGCGGTCAATCCCAATATCGAGCTTATTTGGGCCAGCCCGCGGGAACTTCTCAATGTCTTTCAAGCCGACGAAATAGGTTGTCAAGTTATCACCGTGACGAATGATATATTAAAGAAACTCGATCTGGTCGGCAAGGATCTGTACGAATTTTCTTTGGATACGGTCCAAATGTTTCGAAATGACGCCGTCAGCGCCGGTTATAACCTTTAAAAAATCGTGTCCTTTGGCCGGGCCAAGGCACGAAATTTATTTGAAGTATGATCATGTTTAAAAAAGGACGATAAGGCCCCGAAGGCGGACCGGGTTAGCCCCGGGCATCGCTCCAATGTCGTTGGATAAAGGGTGGGACGTTAAGATTTCTCGCTTCGCACCGAAATGACAGGGAAGTGAACCGGATGGAATGACAAGGTGAATTTGCCATTCCGGAGGTAGATTTGTCATTCCGAACGAATGTGAGGAATCTTGTCACCTCAGAAGATGGTCAGACCGTGCTCTAATTCAATTGCATTGGGGCAACGCCATGACTATGGTTTAATACAGGCCGAATAACTTATAATGCCCATATAAAATCGTTGGTGATTCAACGGTTCACCTCACATAGGGATTTAATGATAATGACCGACGCACCATCTCGTTCGGGCAATCGGATTAAACCGCTCTTAACAAAAGTTTTGGTTATCATCTGCCTGACTGTTGTGGTCGCCGGCATTTGGTGCTGTGTCTATCGACGGACCAGTTTAGAGGCCTGGAGAACTCCTACCGCCTATTTTTCGGATAATATGTTTGGCTTCGGTTTGATGAAGGCCTATTCGGACGGGGATGTTCAGCCGCTTGGGTGGAAGAATGTGGCGCACCTTAACGCCCCGTTTTCAGCTAACTGGAATGATTATCCGATTACGGAAGACATGCTTTTGGCCTCGATGGGGTGGATATGCAGGGTTTGCGGCCCTTTTGTTAGTCAAAACCTATTCACCCTTTTGGCTCACTTACTCGCGGCGTTATCCTTCTGGTGGGTTGGTTCAACGCTGCGATATAATCCTGTATTTGTGTTTGTCGGAGCAATTCTATTCGGTCATTCACATTTCATTTTCGCCCGAACGTTTAACCACATTGTTTTGTCCTATTACTGGCACCTACCACTATACCTGCTTGTGGTCCAATGGTCCTTGTCACAGGACCGAATCATCCTAGGAAACCGTAAATGGTGGGTAGCCGTGATCATTTCATTCATCACGGGCATACTTAATCCGTATTATACGAATATATATCTACAGTTCTTAGGCGTGGCCCTGCTGATCCATCTGGTTAGACGGCACTGGTCGGCAGCTAAGACAACTTTTTTATTAGGCGCTGTTTCCGTCCTGGGTTTTTTCATCATGAACCTTGA
>JADFXK010000522.1:0-444 GCA_015233625.1 Deltaproteobacteria bacterium
TTTCAAATCTATGGGCAGGCCTGGGCAGCCGTGCCGGAATGGTTGATCCATCTCTGCTTTTCTTTTCTTCCCGTGAGTCGGCCTTTCCGTCTACCAAAGCCTTCAATTCCAAGACATAATTCTTCATTTGGACGGCCTGGGCATTTAGTTCTTCCGAGGCCGAGGCGGATTCCTCGGCAGTGGAGGCGTTTTGCTGGGTAACCTTTTCCACCTCCGATATGGCCCGATTTGATTGTTCAATGCCTTGGGCCTGCTCTATAGAGGCCGCTGTGATTTCTCCGACCAACTCGGCTACCTTAGAGGCACTATTAGACACCTGGGTAAAGGCCTGGCTGGTCATCGACACCAAGGCGGTCCCGTCTTTGACTTTCTTGCCCGTGTCATCAATCAGGTTGGAGGTAGTCTTGGCTGCCTCAGCCGCTCGCATAGCCAGATTTCTGACCT
>JADFXK010000522.1:541-2884 GCA_015233625.1 Deltaproteobacteria bacterium
TGGAAGGCAATCTCATCAATGGTCTTGATGATCTTTGAGGTCTCTTCACTGGCCTTGGAGATTTCATTCATGGAGTTGGTCAACCGGGTCATGGACTCACCGGCGGTGATGGTTACATCCTTGGCCTCCTTGGCCAGTCCGTCGGCCTGGTTGGCATTATCGGCGTTTTGTTTCGTCATCGAGGCCAGTTCCTCCATGGAGGAAGATGTTTCTTCCACGGCTGCGGCCTGCTCCGAAGACCCTTCCGCCAATGACTGGCTGGCTGATGCCACTTGATTTGAGGCGGCAGCGACCTGGTCGGAGGCATCAGCAAGGCCCCCAATGATGCGATTGAGCGGTTTGGTTATTCCCCTTGTAATGATCACGGCGATCACAACTCCGACGATGACGGCTATAATCAAACCAATGATCATAACCCATGAAGCCAGAGACAGCGAAGAATCCGTCGCCTCCGCGATATGAAGTGCCTCTTCCATGCCTTTTTCGGCCGTGCCTTTGGCTTCTGCCAAGACATCGTTGGCCACGGCAACTCGTTTTTTATTTAATTCGGCTTTGCCCGTCAGGACCTTATGCAGACTACCCAGGTATTTTTTGTAGGTGTCGCCGGCCGTTTTTATCTCCTCAAGTTCTTTTATATCTTCTGCACTCTTGGTTATAGGCCTGATTTCCTGGAGTAGCGAGTCAACTTTATCAAACAGCTTGATGGCCTCGGCTAATAAATTGTAATCATCTAGAGCCTGGGCTTTGAAGTTATGGATACGAATGTCATTTCCATGGTCTATTATCTCATTGATTAGAGTGATTTTCTTTATCCTGTCAGCGATCACGGCCGTATCAGCGCCGGAAGTCAAGGCCTTTTGGAGTTTGTCATTTTGACCAGCCAAATAGCTGTGGCAGTTTTTCATGTAACCCGCGGCAGCTTTATCGAGATCCTTTCTTAAGGCTTCTAGTTGGCTTGTTTCGGTCACCGTTTCCTTAAGCAGATTTTCGTATTCGGAGGTTTTCTGTTCAACTTTACTCACGGCCTCATGCAATTTTTTCAGGTAATCGTACTTGTTGCTTAACTCTTTGGCCTCTTTAATATATTTTTTCACCAGCTCCAGATTCTTCCGGCCATTGTCTAAAAATTCTACATTTTCAGTAAAGCCGTAGCCCCGTATTTCAAAGATGGTCAATAGCGAATAACGTTCCATGTTATTGGCCAGACTCACTTCAGGGACGTATGCCTTGGCCAGTCGGGTCGCGTCCTTTTCCACTTTCATCATGTTCCATATAGCCATACCGCCCAAAACGCAGGCCATTAAAATCAACAGTCCAAAGCCGCCTCCGATTTTGGTTCCCAGTCTAATCTTGATCATAATTGGGCCTCCTTATTAAAGTTTCATATGTCAAGATAAATCTTGGCATCTTGAGGTTGAAAGTAAAATGAATTCAATTTCTGTTTATGTATCAAAATGTAGAAAAGACATTTTTCACGATTCCGATCTATACTGCTTCAGCTTATGATTTCACTGGCAAACTTATAGCAAAATGCCTACTTTGTTTAAAACGGTTATCAAAAAACTGAACACCTTTTATGCGAATTTTGGCATGAATTAGCCATAATCTTCCTCTCATTGATATCGGTAAAATTATGCCTGAAACTAACAAAGTTGGAGTAGGATACAACTCTCAGGCCTGCTTTATGCAATTTTCTGCATTAAATCCAACTCCTCCTCCCCCAGAACCCGGTCTATGTCTAAGAGGATCTTTACGCCACCTTCGGTCTTAGCCAGGCCCAGGACATATTCAGTATTGACGCTGGCCCCGAATGTGGGTGTCGGTTCGATTTCAGCGCTTTTGATGTTCAACACCTCGGATACGGAATCAACCGCGATTCCCATGGCCACCTTAGTGGAATATCCGGATACTTCTACCACGATAATACAAGTCCGCTCCGTGTAATCCTTAGTCCCCATTCCAAACCGAAGCCTAAGATCCAGCACGGAGATGATCTTACCCCGAAGGTTGATCACCCCTTTGACAAATTCCGGCACCTGAGGAATGGAGGTGATGGGCATCATTCCAATGATCTCTCTAACCTTGAGGATGCCGATGCCGTATTGTTCACCGGCCAGGTTGAACGTCAGGTACTTACCCTCCTTGTCGTTAATTGATTTGATCATTGTGTCCATAGTTTTAGCTGGTTGCGACATTTTTATCTCCTTTCCGCAACTGGAAAACATGATCACCAACCGGGGACGGCGTAAGTGAATAGCAGTTATTCATTCATTCTCTAACTGTAGGGAAACTCACGATTATGGCGCGCATAGGTCGTTCCGGGCACTCAACGCCAGGCTACTT
>JADFXK010000523.1 GCA_015233625.1 Deltaproteobacteria bacterium
CATCAAGCAGCCGCTGGGCCCGGCCGGAATCGATAGTCTCCCCGGCCAGACGCAATCCTTCGGTCAGATCACCGACTTTCCCGGCAGTCTTAAGCGACAAGGCGGCATTTAGAACAACCACATCCCGGCGGGCGTTCTTTTCTCCACTTAGTATCTGTCTGATGAGAGAGGCATTTTCTTGTGGCCCACCACCCGAGATATCTCGGACGTCGGCCCTGGGCAGGCCCACTTCTTCGGGCGTGATGGTCCTGACATTAATCTTGCCTTCAATAAACTCCACCAGGTCGGTCGGGCCGGTGACCGAAGCTTCGTCCAGGCAATCCTGCCCATAGATAACTAACCCTCGGGTGTATCCCAGCCGGCTGAAGGCCTCGGCCATGACCTTGACCATTTCTCTTTTGTAAACGCCCAGCACGGCTTTTCTGGCTCCAGCCGGATTGATCAGGGGGTCAATGACGTTGAATATGGTCCGAAAGCCCAGTTGTTGGCGGGCCTCGATAACGTTTCTGACTCGATCCTGGCTCAGTGGATAGTAGAGAAATCCCAGGCCCAGGTGTTGGACGCACCGCTCCACTTGAGTTAAGGTAATGTTTAAGCGGATGCCCAGGGCCTTAAGCACGTCCTCGGTGCCGCAGAAATCAGACCAGGATATCTTTCCATATTTTAAAACCTTAACCCCGGAGGCGGCCACCACGAAGGCTGTCGCGGTGGAAACGTTGAAGACGCGGGTGCTTTTTTTATCCGGGCCGAAGGTTTCCAGGATGGTTTCCTCATCTACGTTGATCCGCTCGCGGTCCAACGATAGGACATCGCCTGAGATATTCAACCTCATCTCCGATTCCCGGGCGGCTTTGACCGCCCCGACGATTTCGTCGGCCGTTTCACCTTTTATCTTAAGGGCGGTGATGAATGCTGAAATCTGAGTGACCGGTGCCTGCCCCTCATAAATCACCTTCATGGTCTGGTAGGATTCTTCCTCGGACAGGTTTGATCCATTAACCAGTTTCAAGATGGCCTGTTTAATCATATCAGTACTCCGGTTTTCCAGATCAACCGACCAGGAAAGGATTTCCAGGGCCGGACCCAACCTGGGGTGATTTAGGTTGTGTTTTCCGCCTGATCAGAGTATAGCCAAGCCTAACTTGATATCTGAACCGGGTGCCGTTGTCAATCAAAAACCCGGCGTAGTCGTGTGACATATAGTTGTCGCAAAGCGATATTTTCTTTCTAGACCTTGAACAGTCATAATTGTCCCATCTGGGAGGTGGCCAGGTCGGTTGTTAGTCATTGCTGGTTGCAGGTTGTCTTCAGCGACTAGCCAGGCCCAAGCAACCGGCAACAGATGAGCTCGGACGCGGAATTCATAGCCGGGTCATGGATATTTGTTTTTGGTACCAGGCGGTAGTGATTAGGGCGGGTGGTGACAAAAGCCGATATGGCCGGTTCTGATCCGGGATAATTCGAGAGGAAGGAACGTTGACGGGGCCGTAATGCGGTCGACCCGGTGCAGTCGGGACCTATTGGGAGACGGGATGAGTCTGATAAGGCATTAAAATAGCGATGGGCGATGTTGACCACCGCCCATCTTGAAATCAAATTCTTTGATCAAACAAAACACCGGATGAATCCTGCAGGTTGTTGGCCAGGTCCATTACATGCTTAGGTGGGATCTCTCTGATGACCTCACCGGTATCCTGATTGATTAATTTGGTAATAACCTTGTGCTGTTGCTTGTCGACCGTGTAGCGCAGGCCGATGTTTTTGAGTTCAAAAGCGGCATTGAGTTTGTCGGCTGCTCCCTGCACCTGCTCGGCTCCCGCGTCGCCACGGCCCGCGCCTCCGCTCCCTGTTTGACTTTGTTTATTGTCCACCAACTTGAGACCGTTTTTGTCCTGCACTCCACGGGCTCCGGGTAGGAATGGATTCTTGTCTAATGTCTGAGTTCCCACATTGGCCGGCGAGTCATGGCTTCTGTTGGACTCAAGCACATCCATCTGCTTGGCCTGTATTCCTTCAATCATCATGAACTCATCACCCCCTTAAGGGCTGTGCGGCGTGTCCTCGGCAAGTATCCGAGCCACACCCATTCAAGTAACTTGAGCATCAAGGGACAGAAGCTAGGCCGGCCCGTCCGCCCGGCCAGGCGCTGCTATTCCCACCTGAGTCAATATCTGACATCCATAATCTCGGATCCGGTCTAAACCATTTCCTGTCAAGGATGGTAAATTTCACAGCATCCATGTCCTTCCCGATCGTCCCTGACCACCAGGTCACTTCTTTAGGTGAGGTGTTACCCGCCCTTGCCCCAAATGACCAGTTTGGGCAAAGTCGCCCGATAAGTTATATAGCGACTTTATAAGGTAGCCGGCCAACACTTGGCCTTCCTGGAGGGTCTCGGCGTCCTCTCGTTTACTACAGTTTCCGTCCACCCTTTGGCGTTCACGGTAGATGAAATGCGGCGCCAAAGATGTCGCGTCGTGAGAACCTTCCGGCAAATTAATCGATACGACAACTTAAAAAAGTACGGTCGGCTTTAATACCTGAGGAACAGCCGGAAACGTGATTTGGGTGCGGCCCATTGTGAGATCGCCTGGGCCCCGGTTGTTACTATCTTCTAATGCAATCACGAGTGATCGAAAAGTCCATGGTCAGATCGTCCTTGACGGCAATACTCAGGGATTCCCTTCCCTTTTCGGTCATCGCCGGCGGGCCGATGACCAGATCAATTTCTGCCCGGATGTGGGCCAGCACCTCCCGTATATATAGGTTCTTGGAAGATCGGTTCCCCTCCTGAAGATCCCGGCGACAAACGTACTTGATGATCACGCGTTCAGCCGTCAGAGTCGGTTCAGCATGGTAACTAAA
>JADFXK010000524.1:0-383 GCA_015233625.1 Deltaproteobacteria bacterium
GATTATCTCTTGGCCAGGTCAACCGGGCGATTAAAGAATTAAGAGACGCCGGGCTGATTATCGTCAAGAGCCGTGGATTCATGCAAGGGCTTGAATATCACCCGGTCTTGGAACCTCAAAACAAGCCCTGTAGCCCTGAAAAACCAGTCGTAGCAAGGCAATCACCCACTTTGAAGTCCACCGTGGCCCAGGACCGGCCCACGGATCACCAGCTTGAAGTGGCGGCCCAGCCCGAGCGCACGACCGGACCCATAAAGTCCACCAGCGTACCCATGAGGTCTACCAACGAACTCGAAACGCCAATTCAAGGTTCGCCAGTGAACTACATAAAAGAAAATAATCTAAAAGAAAAAAGACAAACAAACACTGCCCGGCCCGAACCA
>JADFXK010000524.1:546-2827 GCA_015233625.1 Deltaproteobacteria bacterium
GACGAATTTGAACGCAGTTTGCCCGCAATGTCACAACAGCATTTGGGAAAGATACAAAGATAAACCAAGGCCCGATCTTAAACCCAAGTTTGCTTTGGCCCATGGCTTACCCTGGCCAAAAGAATTCGGCCCGAGCCCGACCGAGGCGACGGCTGAAAAGGCTGAAAACTTGATCGCCCAGCTACCGGCCAAACCACGATCATGGGTTATGTCCAAAATGGATCAAATTCATTTCATCTTGCCAGTGATAGAAAATTTATTCAAGAAGGGTAATAATGAGGTGACGAATCCGGTCGGCTACTTGATTAACGGCTGGAAAAATCAGGTGGAAGAGGCGGCAAAAGTGTAGTGCTAAAGTTTTCTGAAAAAAAGAGGACGTATGGATACTTTTTATCTTGGTTTGGAACTGCTTAAATTCTGGAGCATTCAAAATTTTGAACTTTTTGATTTTATGCGGAAAGGACTCTGGGCTTATGATCAGCGGGGAAGATTGGTCGTCAACTATGAGTCGTTCCCACAACTCCGAAGTTATATTTCAGAGTCAAAAGAGGACTACAACCTTGTTAATTTCAACATCTCAAAAGAACAAAAGGAAGCAAAAGCCCAATTGGAGGCGATACTATTTTTTACATTTAGAATTGAAGATGTTCGGCTCTTTGCTGAAGCAAATGGATTGCCTTTGCCACCTCAACCACCGACGCCGGAGCCACCACCACCGCCTAAAGTAAAGATTGAAACTACCGTTGATAGAAAATTTAGGAACAGATTGGCGTGTAGAAGAGTCGCTAAACAGCTTTGGGAGGATGACCCGACCGTCACTATTGCCAGCATGGTCAGGCGGCCCGAAATAATTGAAGCGTGTGAGGGGAGCCTCTATCCTACCAAAGATACTGTGCGAAATTGGATTCAAAACCTTTGCCCAAACCGTAAGCCAGGACGCCGGAAGAAATAGATAATGATTTGGGCAATTGTTTGATTATTGAGTGCAGGGAGACGGAAGGCTGAGGCGACGGTTTAATGTTTCTTTCAACAGAATCACCCATCGAAAGCAAGGGCAAAAAAGCAATCAACCGGGACGGGTGGGCTTTCTACGACCAATGGTGTGCAAAGTATGTTGGTCGGCATGAAGGAAAAAGGCCCAGGGTAAGCACACGGGCGTTTAAAGATGACCAAGGAATTTGCCGGACGGTCTTTATTGATTTAATCCGGATTCATTTCAAGACAAAAAATCCTGGTGACACGGCCAGGCGACTGCGGCTCTTGCCTTGCGTCAAAGATTTGTTGGAGAATTCTGAAGATACCCCGATAGCGATTGAGGATAAATCAGGCAAAAGCTACGTTCTTAAAGGAATGACCCCAGGTAAAGAAAAATTCATCGTGGTTATCCAGGAGAAAAAAGACCGATTGGCTCTATTGACCTTCTATCCTGCGACCAATAAAAAAACCTTCGCACTATCGGACTAGCTTTCGGCCAAGGAGGGATAATATCAAATTCTTTCCCTCCTACCTACTGACGTTATGACGCCCTGTGTGGAGCGCTTATGTCTCCCATGCGAAGGTCTAATAGAAATGATAGCTCTTTTTTTTAGGTTTGTCAATTTCAAGATGGGTAAGGCGGCAGGGCGAGAGTTCGGAGGATTGAGGCCGAAATAGGCTTTTTTAGGTAAAAATAAACAGATATTTTTTGAAATATAACGTTATTGTTCAAAAACAACCGAACTTTTTCAAAGACAGCCGATCTGAACTGGGGTCAGGAGACCCGGCTGAACAATATGAGTCGGAAGAGGACTGCAAGAAAAAAGTAGAAGAGATAGCTTTACCAGGATGTGGCAATGATTCCACCAAAACTTTAGCTGAGTACCTGGATAGATACATCTTGACCGGGAGTAAATGCAGCTACCATCCACCAGACCCCGCCAACCAGATCACATTTCAATTTAAAATCCAACCCCCATAAAAAATTATCCCTGCCCGCTTGTCGGGCATTTTTTATTCCCAATATGGGAATTTTTTGAAGCTGACTTTCGTTATGGTTTAGACAGGGGGGAAATGTCCAACCTGGCCAGCCCATCCACAATTAAACAAAGGAGATTGAATTATGAGCACCAATGTAACAGATCCACCGGAGTTTCCGTCAATCGATTCAATTAGACTGACCCAGGACTACGTCCAGGATTTAGGAGGTGAAAAGACCATGGCCACGATTCCGATTCGGAAGCCAAACAAACAGGAGTACGTCCGGGTGCTGGATCGAGAGGATATGATTATCCAGACATACATC
>JADFXK010000525.1 GCA_015233625.1 Deltaproteobacteria bacterium
ACGATCAGAAGTACAAAGATCGGGTGGTCAAGAACATGGTCAACAGAGTCAAGCAGTTAGGCTACGATGTGGTGCTCACCCAAACTGCCTGATCGAAGAGTCTCATAAGAGCAACGATTGGGAGGAGCCTCCCGCTCATGGAAATCAGTTCCAGAAAAATTAACGAGATTGAAATATTAGATGTCGCGGGCGAGGTGGATCTTTATTCTTCTCCACAACTCCGGCAGTGGATCCTAAAGGCTATGGGCCACCGGGAGCCCCGCCTGATCGTCCACCTGGCTCAAGTGAGTTACATTGACAGCTCGGGAATTGCCACCTTAGTGGAAGGCTGGCAAATGGCCAAGAAGAATCACGGCAAATTGAAGTTGGCCGCCTTGGGCCCGGATACCCTGGAAGTATTTCGATTCGCCAGGTTAGACACGGTATTTAATATCTATGCCACGGTGGAAGAAGCCCTGGCCGATTTCTGAAGGCATGTATGGTCAGGTACTTGCTTGGATACATTGGCCGCCAGGCGGGAAGAGCCGTAGCCAATTTACACCAGGCCGCGCGACTAATTAATCAAACCGCCTACTGGGTGACCATTGGGTCCTTTAAAAAGGGCGTCCGGGTCGGAAGCCTGATCCATGAAATGACGGCGGTAGGATTTAACTCCATCCCCATCGTGGCGGTCATCGCCTTCTGTATCGGTATGATCCTGGCTTTGCAGGCCGCTTACCAACTGCGCCGGATCGGGGCCATGGTTTACGTGGCTGATCTGGTGTGTCTATCCATTGCCCGGGAGCTAGGTCCCATGCTAACGGCCATAATCGTGGCGGGACGAAGCGGCGCGGCTTTTACCGCCGAGATCGGGTCCATGAAGGTGGCTGAAGAGATCGACGCCCTGGTCACTATGGGCCTCAATCCCATCAAATTTCTGGTCGTTCCAAAATTTATGGCCATGTTGCTGATGCTGCCCTGCCTGACCCTCCTGGCCGATCTGACAGGGATGGTGGCCGGTGGAGTAATTGGAGTAGCCAGTTTGGGACTGGACGCGGGGGTCTATTATCAGCAAGCCCTCCGGGCCGTAGCCATGAAAGATATCATCGGAGGACTGGTCAAGAGCCTGTCCTTTGCTTGTATTATCACCCTGGTCGGGGTTCACCAGGGGTTCCTGGTGGAAGGTGGCGCGACTAGCGTGGGGGAACGGACCACCTCGTCGGTAGTTACTTCTATCTTCCTAATTATATTGGCAGATTGTTTTTTTACAACGTTATCCTATATTTTTACCTGATCATCTGGTTAGGGCCGTCTAAGGATTGATGTCTTTTATTCTTCTTTCATCATTTCAACAAGCTTAACCCAAAACTCTATGACGCATTTACCCAACCATAATCATGATCCTTCAATCGCCACCATCGAAGTCAAAAACTTAGTTGTCCATTATGGCCCACGAAAGATTTTGGACGGCGTCAGCCTGCGCGTTTTTCCGGCAGAAATTCTGGTGGTCTTGGGCGGGAGTGGGTGCGGCAAGAGCACGTTGCTTCGAACCATGCTGGGGCTGCTCCGGCCGACCTCCGGGCAGGTGCTCATTAAATCTAAAGACATCACCAGATTAAATGAAGATGAGCTCCTGGAAATCCGATTAAGAACCGGTGTTCTGTTCCAAAGCGCGGCTCTATTCAATTCCATGACCATCGAAGAAAATGTCTCTCTGCCTTTGCGGGAACACACCGCACTTAACGATGCGACCATCAAAATCATGTCCAGAATCAAGATCGGGCTGGTCGGGTTGTCGGGATATGAAGACTTCCTGCCCAGCCAATTGTCCGGTGGGATGAAAAAGCGGGCCGGCCTAGCCCGGGCCATATCCATGGATCCGGAGGTGCTGTTCTTCGATGAACCCTCGGCCGGATTGGATCCAATAACCGCCGCGGGCCTGGATGATTTGATCCTAAAGCTGAAGAAGACCTTTAAGATGAGCATCATCGTGGTCACCCACGAGTTGCCGTCCGTGTTCAAAATTGCCGACCGGATTGTCATGATGGACAAGGGACTGGTGATTTTTGACGGGACCACCGAAGAGATCAAGGCCTCCTCCATTCCCCGGGTCAGACAATTTATCGAACGGGAACCGGAAGGGGATGCCTGCCAGACCGGCCAATTCCTGGAAGCCTTAAATTGTGGATAAACGAAGATACCAAACCGTTACTGTTCTGTTCTTTAAGAAGGATTAAGATGAAATACAAGGGCGAGGAAGTAAAAGCCGGGCTTATTATCCTCTTAGGCGTTAGTATCCTTGGTGCGTTCATGATCGCCATCGGGGGTGGGGTGCTGGGCCAAAAATATGACATCTACACCTCCTACTTCAAAAACACCACCGGATTGAATCCCGGCTCGCCGGTAAAGCTATCTGGGTTGCCCATCGGTCGGGTTATGGATATTAGTATTTCTCCTGATGATAACTCCAAGGTCAAACTGTCCATCGGAATAAACCAAGGTAGTCTCATTTACCAGGGAACCAAGGCCTCCATTGCCCGAACGGGGCTGGTGGGAGACACCTTTCTGTTGCTGGAGTTGGACCGGGCCAGTTCCAAGACCTTGCCTCCCGGCAGCAGCATCCCGGTTAAAGAGTCCATGGAACTGGACCAGATCATGGCCAAGGCCGCCGAAGGTGTGCAAGCCCTAAACGCCCTGATTGAACGGGTCAACCTCTTTGTCAACGACCGGAGCCTGGCTAAAATCAATAATATCTTAGATAATACCGACCTGCTGCTTGCCGACGGCACCAAGGCCCTAAAGCAAATCGACCGCCAAGTGGGAGAAATTTCCCAGGTGCTGAAATCC
>JADFXK010000526.1 GCA_015233625.1 Deltaproteobacteria bacterium
CGGTCGTGTCGGATATATTGCGGGCGTCCTGGCGGCGCAAAAAATTGTCAGAGAATTCAATGGCAGTAAGCCTCCCGAGCTTTATTCCCTCCTGGAATTGAAGGGAATATCAGAGCAAGAATTAATGGCGGCACCTGGTTCTCCGAGGGTATTTCGAAGGTTTTATCATAAGGGGATGTATCATTTTAGGAAGAAGAATTTTGAACAAGCTCTCTATTGCTTCCAGCAAGCAGGTAATGTAAATCCTGATGATTTGCTGACCCAGTTCTATATTGGGGTGTGCCACATGTATGTCGGCCAGAAAAACTTAGCCCTGGCCAAATTTGAACTGGTTCTGGACAACCATCAACGGAACGATAAACTCACTAAAGATTCCCGAAGCTGGATCCATCGTCTCAATGATCCGTTGAAAATTGGGCTTGTTTTTTTGAATGAAAGGGGCCCTCAAGATTCCGACTCAGTCAGGTTCATCTCGCAGGCCCTTTCCAGGAGCGCCATGTTTGAAATTATCGACGTCAACAGATGGAGGGCTGGAGAAGCATTCGATGACCCCGGGCAGTGGAACAGGTTTTTGAAAAGCTGCACCCGAAAGGGGATACGGGTCGTGCTATGTATCCAGACCGAAAGAGCCTCCAGGATACTCACGGACCCGAATCTGGTTGAAGGTGATTTCGCCTCTGAATTTAGTCTAACCCACAAAATCAAGGCTTATGGGACATCCAAGAGACAGATTGTTCTTGACCTCAACCTTCTTGAGACTGCGGCCCATATAGGAAACCTGTCGGCTCCTGAAGACGACGCAATCCAGTCGTCATTACAAAGAAGGAGTTCCGATGAACTAGTCCTGAGCCTTCTGGAGAATGAAATTTTTTGAAGCTCAGAAATCTCTGTCCGGTGGAGCGATTGATCCTCCTCTGTAGTGGTTTCGCCTCCGGTGTTTTGTTTGCTTCTTTTTGGTTGGGAGCTTCAGGACTTGCACGTCTGCCGAACCGGATACCGCCGACGCAATGCTTAAGATGGTATCAGTTTGCCCAGGGTATTTTTCTATGTCTGAGATTCTGACACTGCCATTTCCGGCCACCCAGGCGAACACGCCTGGAAAACCTCTGAGGGCCAATTCGGCCTCAATGCGGTCTTTCATAGTCGGCACTGCACCGGGAACGGCGGGAACGGAAGGCGCAACTGCTGCTGCATTGGGGACCGGACCTGGAACCTGGGACGCGGCGGTTGTCTCATTGCCCGGCAAATTGAAATCCGGGTCGACCCTCTTCACTCCAGGAACATTAGACGCGACCCAGACTATCCTATCGGCTTCTTGATTATCTTTAACCTGACCGGATATCTTGAAGACGCCTTCTTCCGTCTTCAAGATATTCAATCCCTTGATTCCATTTCTTGCAAATGCCTGTTCAATACCGCCGGCCACGGGATCGCCGGACTGACCCGGCGCGGCCGGTTCAGCGGCAGGAGCCACGGATGCAGCATTGGTAACTGGGCCTGGAATCTGGGAACCGGCACCTGCCGTGTTATCGGAGAAGTTAAAATCCCGATCTACTCTCTTGACTCCTGGAACATTAGAGGCTACGAAATTTACCCTGTCGGATTCTTGAGCGTTTTTAACCGTGCCCGATATCCTATAGACGCCTTCTTCCGTCTTCAGGATATTCAATCCCTTGATGGCATTTCTGGTGAATGCTTCTTCAATGCCTTTGGCCACGGGATCACTCGGCTGGCTTGGGGCCGGGCCTGATGATGCACTGGCCGAACGAGATGCAATAGCCGCCTCACTATCTACCAGGCGAACGAGCCTCGTCCCAAGAAATTTGCCGTTTCCGTCAAAATCAAACGCAAATTCGGCAGCACCGGCAATATCGCAGGCTCGGCAGCCATTCATCAGGATGAAGCTAAACACAAATCGCTGACCATCAGAAGGCAATGGTTGCATCCCATTGAACCAATTTAGCGTCCATAATTCTGTTTTGGGAAACCTGGATACGATGGTCGGATAAAGACTGTCTTTTTTGATATCAATATCCTTGACATTATCCCAGAGCTGAACGACTTCCGGCGATCCATTGACCAGAATGAACCCCGGGCCGACAGGACTGTTCCACGTGGGAGTAACGGTTTCAGCCAGATCTACTCTGCCCATTTTGCGAAATTGACTCATATAGACGGCGTCCGCATCGTTTTTTTGGCTTTTTCTCATCATCTTCGTGAAGTTGATAGCCTCTGCGGACGCTCCTTGCTGCTGCATCATTGACGTTATGCAGGTCATATCATACCCGCCGCTTCTATTCTGGCATTTCTGGTGAATCTCCTTCCACACCCCATCACCTCCCGGGGGGTTCCACACTGCTTGCGGTCCTATTCCAGGAGTAGCAGCAAGTCCAGGCTTGGCCGCAGTAAATATTTGATGTGCTGTGAAACTATCTGGATTATCCCAGACACCCACAATCTCGAAATTCGTTTCACTCGCCGCATCGCTGGGTTCACCAGCTTTGGGGCATAATATAGCCCACCAATCGGTTATTTCATCGGGACCGGAGTAGACTTTTACCGGGTGCTCTACCGGACTTGCGCCACTGGGATGGTACTTGAAGTTTACCGAGATTTTTCTACCCTGGTAGGTAGCGCTAAAGCTGCCAGCGCGTGCCCCACAACTATAATCTGTGCCTCGGACTACAGAAATACGGGTGACTTCCGAGGATTTCGTTGGGGACGTTTCTTGTTTAACAGAAGGTGCCGCCTCCGGCTTCACTGTTGGTGTAGCTTCCTGCTTTACCGTTGGCGTGATCTCCTGTTTGACAGACGGTGCATTT
>JADFXK010000527.1 GCA_015233625.1 Deltaproteobacteria bacterium
AACCATGGTTGGCGGATACCGGAAAAAAGATGCTGGAACGCTTAGGTTATATGGTTACAGCTAAAAGCAGCGGGGTGGAAGCACTGGAGGCTGTTAGGGAGCACCCTGATGGCTTTGACTTACTGATTACTGATATGGCCATGCCCAATATGACGGGCGATAAACTGGCCCAAGCGGTTCTGCGCTTGCGTCCCGATATCCCCGTAATCCTTTGCACCGGATTCAGTGAGGCCATCAATGAAGAGAAGGCCAGGGAAATTGGTGTTAAAGGATTTCTGATGAAACCAGTGGATGTAACCATCCTGGCTAAGCTTATTCGGAAGGTATTAGAAAAATGAGTGATATCGACATTGCTATCGCCGCGATAAGTATGGAAAAAACTCATCAATCTGCCAATTGATAACCTGGAGTTCGTGAAATGAACTATAACCAAGGTAAGTTTCAGGTATCAGGGACGAAGAACTTCTTCCGGGCGGTGCTGCCTGTGCTTCTTCTAACTTTGATCATCGGCGGGGCTGGGTATCTGGTATTCTATTTTCAGAAACAAGCTACGAAAGAAAGTGTTCATAAGCAGCTAACGACGGTGGCGGATCTTAAAGTGTCCCAGATTGTCTTGTGGCGATCAGAAAGAAAAGGTGATGCCGTCGCCGCGGGCAAACATTCTTTCCTATCCACAGCTGTTGGACGGTGGTTGCAGGATGGAATTCCCTTAGATGAAACCCGATCCAAGATAGCCCAGCAGCTTACTACCCTGCAACAAGTCTATGGTTATCATAACATTTTTATTATTGATACCAAACGAACGGTCCGGCTCTCCCTCAGACCCGAGCGGGAGGCCGTGGGTGACATATCACTGGGATTGGCCAAGGAAATATTAGAAGGTGGCGGCATTGTTTTTTCTCCCTTTCAACGAATGAAGAGCAGGGTTAATGAAATAATTTATTTAGATATCTTAGCTCCCTTAGTTGTTGCTGATGGAGGGCGCGACCGGATAGTTGGAGTGATTTTACTTCGCATTAATCCCTCGTTGTTTCTTTACCCCCTCATTCAATCATGGCCTGTTCCTTCTGATACGGCAGAAACGCTTCTTGTTACCCGCCAGGGAGAAGAAGTGGTCTTCTTGAATGAGTTAAGATTCCGGAAAAACGCTGCCCTCAATTTGCGGTACCCCATCAGGGATGAGCAAATCCTCGCTGCTAAGGCTGCGTTGGGTGTCGAAGGAACCGTTGAAGGATTGGATTACCGTCGGGTGCCTGTCCTGGGAACGTTACGAAAGATCCCTGACTCTCCTTGGTTCGTGATCACCAAAATAGATAAGTCGGAAGCCTACTCGGCTATTCGGGAAAAAGCTGTGTTGATAATTGGAGTTACTCTAGTCCTTATCATCACGGTCACCTTGTGGGTGTTGGCCAGGTGGCGGCATGAGTCTCTAACCGCTCTCCGCCGGATTGAATGGCTCATGACCAAAGATGTCAACGCTGATGAATATAGTAGAGAATTAGAATCATCCTATGGAGATATGTCGGAACTGAACACTAGCCGGGTGTTACTGGACGCGGTGGGAAAGGATATTCTCTTTGAAACCGTTAGTGACTATGTAAGATTGTTAGACACTTCCGCGGCTGTTTATGAAAGAAACGGGGATTATGCTTTATCCCTCGTCACTTCAGGGTGGTGCAGGTTGCTTGATCAAACTTCCCGTCGTTTAGGTGACCCGCCTGATAATGTGTCGGCACTGAAAAGCGAGAGGTGGCATTGCCATGAATCCTGTTGGACAGAAGCTTCAAAGGTTTGTATCGAAACCGGGCAACCCGTGGATATCGAATGCCGGGGCGGGATTCGTATTTATGCCGTCCCGATTTGGGCGGGGAAGGAAATTGTGGGAGCCATAAACTTTGGTTATGGAGATCCACCCCGTGACCCAAAAAAGTTAAATGATATTTCAGGCAGATATGGGATAGGTATGGACGAACTTGACTCCATGGCACGGGAATACGAGACTCGTCCTCCGTTTATTATTTCGGCTGCCAAGGATCGTCTCATTAGCTCCTCCAAGCTAATCGGCGCCATGGTGGAGCGCAAAAGGGTCGAGGAGTTGCTACGGGAAAGCGAGACTACTTTACAAAGTTTAATCGATAATTCGCCTGTTTCTATGGCAATAATCACCCAAGATACGCGGATTGAATACGTAAATAGGAAGTTTGTTGATGTCTTAGGTTATACCCTGGACGATGTCCCTACCATTGAGCATTTGTGGTTCTTTGTCTCCCCTGATAAGGAATACAGACGTATTGCCAAGAAGCTATGGCTCGAACGCCTTGAAAAAGCCACGATGGATAAGACCGAAATGGCAGGAGTGGAAGTACTGGTTACCTGTAGGGACGGATCTATCAGAAATATGATATTTCAATTGTCATCGGTACATAAACAAAACCTGCTTGTACTCCATGATATTACTGACATAAGAAGGGCTGAAACAGCAGTAAAAAAAATAGACGACGAACTGAAAACCATTTTTGATTCCGTTCCAGCAACCATCTGGTACAAAGATACTAAGAATAATTTCATTCGAGTTAATAAGCAAGCTGCTGCATTCCTTGGCATGCAAATTGAGGATATCGAAGGCAAACCAGCTAGAGAATTGTTCCCAGAACATACTGATATATATTATATGGATGATTTAGAAGTCATTAATTCTGGTAAACCAAAATTAGGTATACTAGAAGAGGCACGGAATTCATCTGGTGAAATTAGATTTATTAAAACCGATAAACTTCCTTTTATAAATGATGAAGGAAAGTTGATCGGAATCATTG
>JADFXK010000528.1 GCA_015233625.1 Deltaproteobacteria bacterium
CTTGTCCATAAGCTTGGCCGGAGTGATCAGATCAAACTCATAGTTCTGCTCCAGGATGCTCACGCCGCCATCCGGCTTGACCGTTTTCAGGGCCACCGAGGTCGGGTCGATTTTGCCGGCCACGTCCATGAACCGCATCTCCAAAGTGCCCTGTGGCAGATTCACCGTCCGGGTATCCTTGATCAGAGCCAGGTCGGTATTATAGATGGTCAAGGCCAGGTTACGCTGCTCCTGGCTGGTGGACGTAATGGTCGGCTCGGCCCCGGCCAGGGGACAAAAAAACAGAACGACGACCAGGATCATCATCAGGTTGATCAGGCTGTGCGGCCAGTTCATAAACTCTCCCTTGCGTGTGTTGTACGGATTGATGGCTTTGCCCCGACAGTCCCAGAAGCACACCAGGTGCGGTTATTTTCCCGAGAAAAACAAGATCGTTAACCGAATGCTCACCAGGTATGACGCCACGGCCAACGACCGAATGGTTACCGTGCTACTCACCCTGGTAGACAGGATGGATCCTATTTGGGCCACCATAAGAACCCCTATGGCCAGGGCAATGGCTCTTCTGACGCCATGATGAAAGGTGCCGGAGATGATGTGGACGATAGTACCGACAAAGGTAACTATGGCCAGAATGAAGTGGGATGTGGCCGTGGCGATGTGAACAGGAAAAAGAAGAATATTTGATAGTACTGGAACATGAATTATCCCGCCGCCAATCCCCAAGAAGCTGGAGACAAACCCAATCACCAGGCTAAGTAAAATCCCGGCGATGAGTTTTCTGGATGACAAATGAATGAGGTAATTTTCCGATATGCCAGGTTCTTTAGGAACTTTTACAAATATAACCAGGGATACGACCAGTAAGATAATTGCAAATATTAGATCAAAGGTCCGTCTGGGAACATAATATGTGCTTATCGCTCCCAAAATGGCGCCTGGGATACATGCGGCCGAAAACAAAAGTCCGTACCTGTAGTTAATCCGTTTCATGCGTCCGTAGGCGACTGATCCGGATACGGCATTGGCGCATGTCACGGCTAAAGAAATGGAGGTTATGGTATCTGGGCTGTCTTTAGGATAAAGCAATAATAATATGGGGGTAAGGATGAAGCCGCCGCCCGCTCCAATTAATGTTCCAAAAACACCAATTAAAATTCCGAATACGGTTAACAGTAAATATTGTTCCATGGCAGAAGCCTTGTCCCTGCTCGGATACTAGAGATAACCTGAGTCCACCCTGGATCGTCAAGTCCTTGGGAGCATCATTGTCTACCGGCTAATTCTCCTGACCAAGGGGTGAGTGCTGCACCGGATCGATCCCCCGTCTTCATTGTGCCGGCCAAAATATATGGAGTAGACCTGGATGCCTTTAGCTTCTAATCAGTCTCGGACCTTTTTCCCGTCGAAGTGGTCGTTGTAGCCAAGGATGTAATTGTTTTGATCTATGGGCAAGCCGTTGGTGGCCAGATAGCGTGTTTCCTCCCGCGTCACCGCGATCCGTTTCCAGCCGTCGAAGCAAGCCGGGACACCATCCACGAGTACTTCTGGACAAACAATTATTAGGCCAGGCCGCGGCACAGACAGAGACACATCGAGGTGCATAATGTCCTCGGTGAGCCGAACCCGCTCCACGTCATAACCTTGGGGTTCTAAATAAGACCTTAACCAAATGAAAACGCTGTTCGCTGGAATGACACAATCCCGTAACCCGCAACTTCCTAATAAGGTTCAAAATCCCTATCGTCCGGGTCTTGCAGGCGTAGATCGACGCCCTTTTTCTTAGTTTTTGTCGTTTCTGATTCGATGGCGGTCGACTGAGCGGCGACGGCTTTGGGCCCGGCTGTTGCGGGAAAGTGGACTTTGGGATGGTCGAGGGCGCTGTCCCGGTGGCCTCGTTGAGTCCGGTCCCGGAACGATCTTGGCCCCGATTGATTGTCCAGTTTGAAGAAAGAAACAACATCCCGCAGTTGCTCCGCCTGGCCGGACAGTTCCTCACTGGCCGAAGCCATCTCCTCTGTGGCGCCGGCGTTCTGCTGGATGACTTGATCTAATTGCTGGACGGCCTTAGTCACCTGCTGAATGCCACTGGACTGTTCATTGGAAGAGGCGTTGATCTCCTGGACCAGGTCCGCGGTTTTTTGGATGCTGGGAACAATATTTTCGATTAAGCGACCGGCCTGGTCGGCCACTTCTAGACTGGAGTTGGATAGGGTACTGATTTCCTTAGCCGCGTTTTGACTGCGCTCCGCCAGCTTGCGGACTTCTGCGGCGACTACGGCAAATCCCTTGCCGTGCTCCCCGGCCCGGGCGGCCTCGATCGCGGCATTTAGGGCCAACATATTGGTTTGCCGTGCTATTTCCTCAATAATGCCGATTTTTTCGGCGATGCTTTTCATGGCGATCACGGTTTCGGCCACAGATTTGCCCCCGGTCTGGGCATCAATCGCCGCCTGTTTGGCTATGGCCGCGGTTTGGCGGGCATTATCGGCGTTCTGGGAGATGGTGCTGCTCATCTGTTCCATGGACGCCGAAACTTCTTCCACGCTGGCCGCGGATTCGGCCGTTCCCTGGGAAATCCCGGTGGTGCTGGTGCTGATTTCCTGGCTCCCGGAGGCGACCTGATCAGCCGCAGTCTGGACATTAACTGCTATGTCAGTCAAATCCGCGACCATCTTCTCCAAAGCCATCATCAACTCATCATTCTTTGATCTTCTTTCCACCTTGACCATCAGGTTGCCCGAGGCGATCTCCTGAGCCAATCTGGTGACTTCATTCAAGGCATCGATGAGTAAATTGATATTGTTTTTGATGG